>JAJHQY010000052.1 GCA_020833085.1 Desulfurococcaceae archaeon | reverse complement strand
GAAATCGTAGTCGAGAACTCCTCGACTCTGGCCTACGAGTATCCCGGTATACTAGTAATTGGGGGGTGGAGTAGTAGTGGTGGTGTTAGAGTAGACGTGGTCGAGAAGAGGAAGAGCTTTGCAGTGAGGTACGCTTCTACTCAGCGCGAGGTCTCTGAAGTGAAGCTGGTTTTCGAGGGCGCGGAGTTACAAGTAGTGGCGGCGTTTACTCCCAGGAGAATTACTCTGCAGTGCGAGGGGAGTATTGAGGTCTCAGAAGAGCCGTTTAGGCTAGTACTGCGGGCTAGAGCTCGTAAATAGATCTTTGAAGCCAGGAGAGCCTCGGTACTGGTGGAGTAGCCCTCTTGTGCCTAGAAGACCTGTGCATTGCTAGTATTTTCTCGAAGAGCTCTCGCTGGAGCCCAGTGTACTCAGCGGCCTTCTCTACGCTGAGCCCGAGGTCGAAGAGCGCGTAGAGAGCTAAGTCTATGTCCTCGTAGTCGTAGCCCAGCTCGCTCCGCGCTGTGTGACCGCGCCAGAGTCTCGGTGCGCTGGGCTTACTAGTAATCTTCGCGGGCAAGCCGAGCCTCCTACCCAGTTCTCTCACCTGTGTCTTGTAGAGACAGCCTAGTGGCAGGAAGTCGGCTGCGCCGTCACCGTACTTTGTGAAGTAGCCTAGTAGTAGCTCACTGCGGTCACTAGACCCCGCTACAAGCCCCCCGTACTTGTTAGCGTAGTAGTAGAGCAAGTTCATTCTCACACGCGCTCTTAAATTACCAGTTGGCAAGTCCTCTCTCACCTCTACAAAAGGCGCTGCACCATACGAGTCTACAATCTTGTCAATGTAGACTACGTAGTACTTGACGCCGAGACTCTCAGCGAGCAGTACAGCGTCTTCAACGTCCTCTTCGGGAGTAGACCTAGAGTCAGGCATAATCAGCGCGACGACTCTCTCTCGGGGTAGTGCGCGTGTTAACACTGCGAGGAGGACAGAAGAGTCTACTCCACCACTCAGACCCATAACGACTACTCGCGCCCCGCTCTCCTCCACAATACTCCGAGTAAAGTCAGAGATCTCCTTGAGCGCGAGGTCGTACTCTATAGAGATCAAGTCGCGAATACTAATTCTCGACAAGACTACTCACCACTACACGTGCTAACTCGACTAGACGGTGAAAATATCTGCTCTCTAGCCGGGGGGTGAGCGCTTCCAGGAGGTGCTTGGGCGGGGTTGCGCGTAGAGGGGAGTTTACGGGGGCTGTTTCCGCCTTCATAGTCATTTGTAGCACCTCTATTCATTGATTTCTGGGGTTTTTAATGTTGTGGTTGCGGGGGATTCTTTGAGGGTGTTTATAGGTTACCAGGGGTTGTATGTTTAACTGGTGCCCCCGGGCTCCCGAGACCCGTAGAGGCTGTGAGCCCTAGGCGACTAGAGGGGAGCCACTGCGGTGAGCGGGCCCGGGGAGACCGTTGAGAAGTAGATGGCGGAGAGCCATGAAATCCGTGAATATGAAAGGCGGTGAACCGCTATCTACCGAGAAACGGTAGGCACTGCTCTCTGTACTCTCTGTTCATGTCTCTCTCGTAGACCTCTCCGCGCGGAGTTTTCTCCCTGAACACTCTGCCCTCGTAGTAGTAGACTCTAGTCGCTGGGTCTAGCCAGCAGTCGGGCTTTAGTCCAGCTTTGAGGCAGGTCTCTGCTAGAAACGTCTCCTCGTCCCAGCAGTACTCAACGGGGACTACTGGTAGGAGTGTCCCCTTAAAGAGCCCCCTCTCGACTACTAGTCCGTGTCTCCCTATAACTATGTGTCTGGGTAGCTCGCTCCTCTTCTCTACTCTCAGTGGAGTCGGCTCTGAGAGGACTGTGACCTCGACTATTATCCTGTCCATTTCCCACAGCTCTACAGGCGGGAATCTCGGGTCTCCAGTCGCGGCCTCGATGGCGGAGTCCACGAGGACCTCTACGAGGCTCCTAACTGGGGCGAGAAAGCCTATACAGCCGCGGAGAGAGGTCTTACCCGTCTTCTCGTCTAGCGCTTCTAGAGTAGTAAAAGTCATGCCCGGCCTCAAGAGCTTCTCGCTGGGGACATCCGTAGGCTTAATTCTCACACCGCTCCTCAAGTACTCTTCAATAGCCCTCCTCGCCAGCTTAACTAAGTAGACTCCCTCTTCGAGAGTGAGCTCTGAGGGGTGTACGGAATTGCGCGTCACGGAGCGCCACCACACAGTATCACTTAGGTGTAATTTTCAATTTAAGCTCGTCTAGCCTCGCTCTAGCCTCGCTCAGTATCTTCTCGATCATTCTCCAGTGACTACCAATCCAGTACACTTTACCACACTTCTCGCACAGCCAGAAGTCGCTGTAAAGCCTGTAGACGGCTTCAGGCACTTTACCCCTAACTCTCTCCCTGCCCACCTTTACTAGTGGTGTATTGTCCTCTGGGCACCTGGTCTTCTCGTGGTCTATGTAGAGCCTTATACCCGCTAGCAGGGCTAAGTAGGCCAGTCTCGTGGGCATTTCTGCGTCTGGAATGTAGATACTCCTCACGCCGCTCCTTATAGCCTTGTGGTGTAAAGCTCTATCTCTAGTCACAATTATCCTCCCCTCGAGCTCAGCTCGCCTAATAATCTGCCAGTCACTAGCCTCTCTATCGTACACAGTGTCGTAGCCCAGTATTCTCAACCACCTGGCGACAGTGCCGAGCATAGTGTCTACTATGAATCTCGGCTCACTACTACTAGACATTGCGTGCTCACACAACACTCTCAACTAAAACATCTACTTAAAACTACTGCTCTGTATTAGTAGCTGAGCTCTCAGCGAGTAGTAGAAGCACTAAAGTGGTTAAAAACAGGAGGTGTGCGAGTAGCCGGCAAGTCTCACTTCGGCGCGAGAATAGCGTAGAGGACGTCGCGCTCAGTGAGAATACCCTCTAAAACACCCTCATCGTCTACTACTAGTACTGAGCTCACATTTCTCGTTAACATTGTCTTGACGGCCTCGGACAAGTCGTCGTCGGGGTGTACAGTGGCGAGGTCTTTTACCATTATCTCGCTGACAGGAGTTTCTAGGACCTCTCTTACATCGCCACTAATACACTTCTCGTAGATACTGGGCGGCTTAAAGAACCTCACTACGTCAACCGCGGTTAAGATCCCGGTCACTACGCTGTCTTCTAGTACTGGTAGTCTTCTAAATCCGTAGTGAGTCATTGTCTCGAGAGCTGTTTTCAACTTAGCGGTACTCGTCACTGTGATAACTGGCTTCGACATGTAGTCTCTAACTCTAGCATTAAAACTCGCGAGCCCAGCTAAGTAGCTCACAAAGTCGTGCTCCGTGAGAACACCGTACACCTCGCTACTCCTAGTGAGAACTGGGAGTATGCCAGCGCCGTAGAGAACCATTCTAGTCAGGGCCTCTCTAATACCCTCGTCTACGTAGACGTACACGGGGTTTTTCTCCATAATGCTCTCAACGGGCTCTTTTTGAAGCGCTGAGTATATACTGTAGTTGTGCCTCTTCTCGATAATGTTAAAGAGCTCTCCACCTCCCAGGTAGTTGACAAAGTTCATGGCTGTGAGTAGCCCAGCGAACTTACCAGAAGAGAGGACTACGAGGCTTCTGTGCGAAGACGCCATTTTCTCGAGAGCCTTATCTACGGGTGTCGTAGTGTAGACGTAGTTTACGTCGCGTTTAGCTATAACTTCTAGCTCGCCCAGGTGCTTGAAGACCCTGTCGTCAAAGTTAGGAGTACCCTCTCTCATCCACCTGTAGTGTTCTAGTCGAGAAGGAGAGTAAGGGCGGGCTTTGGGCCTAAAACCCAAAAACACCCACCACTATTAATCTCCACGCCGAGCCTATTATACCTACAGTGCTACTCCACAACTACTTAAATAGTTGAGGTGCTTATGGTAATTCCGGCTGGGATTTTGGAGGGGAGGGTAAACTATATTGACGTGGAGAAGAAAGTTGTGGAGTGTATTGAGCGGAGTGGTGTTCGCTACGAGGAGCTCTACATAACTCCTATTAGAGGCGGGTTTAGAGTAGAAATTCTACCAACACCAGTGGAGAGCGTCTTGAGAGAGATATCTGAGTGTATCTCGGAGAGGACGAGTACTACTACTAGTATTGTAGAGTACCCCTATGGCAGGGTTATTACGGCTAAGGTCACTAAGACTACGCAGACTTAAACCCGAGTAGCTCGTAGAGGCGCTTTGCGAGTAGTCTTATAGC
>JAJHQY010000051.1 GCA_020833085.1 Desulfurococcaceae archaeon | reverse complement strand
AAAACACGGTGGTCTCTTATTGAAGCCCGAAGTACTAGTTAAGCCTGGTAGTGAGGGCTCCAAGTCCAAGTACTGGATTAGTGAGCACTACAAGTACGTCGCGACGACTACTCACGACCCCGAAACACTACCCCTAGTTATAGAGAGAGCTGAGGGCGTGTGGATATACGATGTAGACGGCAACAAGTACTTGGACTTCTCGAGTAGTATATCTGTGTGTAATTTAGGCTACCCCACGCACCCTGAAGTAAAGAGAGCTATTATTGAGCAATTAGAGAAACTCGCTCACGCAGCTGGAACAGACTTCTTCAATCCCTACCAAGTAGAGCTCGCGAAGAAATTAGCCAGCATAGCCCCTGGTGATATGCCGCGAAAAGTCTTCTACTCTAATAGCGGGACTGAGGCTAATGAAGCCGCGTTTAAACTAGTGAGACAGGCTACAGGGAGAAAGTTCATTATAGCGTTTTACGGAGGCTTTCACGGGAGGACTATGGGCTCACTAGCCGCTACTGCTAGTAAAAACGTACACAAGAAGGGGGCATTCCCCTGGATGCCAGGTGTCGTCCACGCGCCGTACCCAAACCCGTACAGAAACCCCTGGCACATTGATGGCTATGAAAACCCCACTGAGCTAGTGAATAGAGTAATAGAGTTTATTGAGGAGTACATACTCGACAAGCTAATACCCCCTGATGAAGTCGCGGCTTTCATATTCGAGCCTATCCAGGGGGAGGGTGGTTACGTGGTTCCTCCACGAGGATTCTTCGAGGAGCTGAGGAAACTCGCTGACAAGTATGGAATACTCTTAATTGACGACGAGGTTCAAATGGGTCTCGGCAGGACTGGTAAAATGTTTGCAATTGAGCACTTCAACACCGTACCAGAAGTTATAACGCTCGCCAAGGCTCTAGGTGGTGGTGTTATGCCTATAGGCGCGACTATTTTCAGAGCTGACTTGGACTTTAAGCAGCCAGGTATTCACAGTAATACTTTTGGAGGACACGCTTTAGCGTGCGTAGCCGCCCTCAAGACTATAGAGGTCACTGAGAGACTACTACCACGAGTAGTCGAGCTGGAGAAGGTCTTTAGAGACGAGCTACTACCACTAAGGGAGAGGGTCGAGAAAGTAGGCGATGTGAGAGGTATTGGATTGGCGTGGGGTGTAGAGTTCGTCGCAGATAAGAAGAGCAGGAAGCCGGATACTACAACTAGAAATAGAGTTGTAAAGACAGCACTAGAGAAAGGACTAGTCTTACTGCCGTGTGGTAAGAGCGCTATTAGACTAATACCACCACTAGTTATCAGCGAAGAGGAGGCTAAACTGGGATTAAGTATATTTAGAGAAGCCGTGCTCGAAGCCGCTACTTAGAAGTAATAATTAGTATTACGCCGAGTAGTATTAGAACAGCCGCTACTACAGCGCATATCTTCAATAGCAGTTTTAGAGGTAGTTTCTGCTTAATGGCGGTAATTACTGGCCTCTCGAGCGCTCTATACTCCTCTCTCTCAACTCTAAAAGTGGGCTCTCTAGTGACTACTAGCTCCTTTTCACTCACACAAGTAGTTTTTCTCAGCACATCCTCAACTACACTCAAGTAGTTTCTTAGATTTCTAAACCTAGGGTTTTCTTGCACTACGTGGAGTACCTCGTCAATGTGACAAGCTAGTGTAGAAATCTCCCGCGAGAGAGCTGGGTGTTCTAGTACTTTTCTAAATAAGTCTACAACGCACTTAGTGTCTCCTAGACACTGGTCTTCCAGTTCATATATTAGCGAAGACATTTTCACTAAGTACGTGTCAATACTTCTAGCATACTTCAACTCCGATGCCAGTATTCTAACCTTCTCCTCTAGCCAAAACTCCACGAAATCACCCGTATAGTAGTAGCTATTTCTGAGCTTACTATTAAGGACACCTCTACTTCGCGATAACCGAGTACTTCTTGTAGACTAGTAGTCCTATTAGTGCTAGGAGCGGTATATACTCGAGCTTACCCAGATACATCAGCACTATGAGTACTAGTTTAACGCCTAGTGGGGCGTGAGGCCCAGTTATCCCAGTAGACAGCCCCACTGCGCTGGCAGCTGATGTAGCCTCAAAGAGGGCATCTAAGAAGTCTCTACTAGGCACTAGTGACTTGATGAGAACAGCGCCCACAGACACTAGTGTGAAGTGGAGTACTACTATGAGTAGATTATTGAAAACCTCTCTCTCCTCTAATACAGCACCACTAAGCTTCACTACTGGTTGAACAGCACCACCACTGATAACGTTTATCACATATGATTTCAGAGTTTTGAGTAGAACTACTACTCTAATGACCTTAATGCCGCCAACTGTTGAAAAGCTCATAGCGCCTATAAACATGAACACTGTGATCAGCGCTTTTACGTCGACGGGGAGGCTTTCAATTGAGCCAATACTAAAACCAGTTGTAGTAAAGCCTGAGAGTGAATTAAACGACCCGTAGAGTAGTGCATCTACTATAGACCACTCAACTCGCGGTAGTAGTAGTATAGAGGACGCGATAACCGCTATTAGAGAGAGGTATATGTACGCTCTAAACTCCTCATGTAGCCACGCTCGCCTATAATCACGCACTACTAGTAGTAGGTTCAGTACGGTAAAGTTAACGCCGCCGAGAAACATTAGCGCTGTAATTGGGTATACACTTAGTGGTGCGTACTCGTATACTCGCTGGTAATTTGCATCGTAATTACTCATACCACCAGTCGCAATAGCCGTCATTGCGTGTACTACTGCGTCGAGTAAATTCATACCAGTGGCTAAGCACGCAATAATACCAGTAAGTGTCAACACCACGTATAGTTGAAACACTCTTATTGCTGTTCTCCTCAGCGAGGCGAGTATTCTCACTGACCTCTCAAGACTGTAGAGTATGTAGCTGAACCTCCAAATAAAGGGCATTAAAACCACCGCGAACACGACTATACCGAGCTCTCCAATCCACTGCATAACTGCTCTCCAAACTAGAACACTGGGCTTCACCGCCTCTAGGTGCGTTAAGACTGTGAGGCCTGTTCCCGTGAATCCTGATACAGACTCGAAGAACGCGTCTAGTAGGGGCACTCCTAGACAAATAGCTAGAGGTATCGAGAAGAGGAATGGCACTAAAAGCCACGTGAGAGAAAATGCTAGTAGAGACTCGAAAACCCCGACTCCATCTCTACTCTTCACTACTAAGTACTTGTAGGCCGCAAAGCCGCTTAGAGAGTAGAGCGCGCCGAAGAGCGCGAAGGTTATATTCAAGTAGCCAGTAGCAGGTACGTCTACGAGAGCCAGTAGCGCCATAACCACTCCGAGGGGAATGAGAGCCGTTAAGCTAAGACTAACAACAACGACTACTCTAATCACGACTAAAACCCCTCGTAGAAGTGAGAGCTGGAAAACCTTATATATAAACCCCGATTATTTATTAGGTATAGTTACAGTGAGCTATTGTAGGGGTTTACTAGTTGACTCCAGCACAGTATAATCAAAGACCACAAAGCCCCCTCAAAATACTGAAGAGTGCTGAGGGCAATATAGTACTGGTGAGAACTAAGGGCGGATTCGAGTATATGGGTATTCTAGAACTAGTTGACCCGGTCATGAACGTTGTACTAACTAACTGTCTCGAGTTTAATGAGGGTAAGCCAACGCTGAGACTAGGTAAAGTAGTAATACGAGGTAGTAACATCGAGTTTATAAGTCTAGACTACGGCCGAGTAGCACCAGAAGAAGTCAAAATAAAGTTCTAGTAGCCGAATAACACTAAAACAACGCTAAATAGTGCAGAGCGCTCGAGAAAGCCCTAGTGTACTCAGTAGTAGGAGTAGTTCTCAGAGCTGAGATCTACGCCACAACTCGTCTCTGTACGCTTCGAGCTGTCTAATCTCGACTCCCATGTACTCAGCTGCTGTTAGTACTTTAACATCACTTCTAATACTCCTCAGCACGTTAAAATACTTCTCGTACTCCTTGTCTCTGAGTATGTGGTGATCTAGTATAAGCGTGAAGCCTTCTTTCGCGCTCTTAATGAGCTTAGCGAGATTTTCAATAACACTACTAGTACTAGTGCGCTTAATGTACGTAGGAGGCCCGCTAATAATTAGAATGTCGTGTGGTATGCTCTGAAGGTAGTTTAAAGTGTGCCTACAGAGAGCGCCCTGCGCGTCACTAGCGTGCGTTAGAGTGTAGCCCTCCTCAATTATAGTAGCTGATAACACATATCCCAGTTTACTATTACAGTCTCCGTGTGGTAGTGGTGACGAGAACTTTAATTTCACTCCGTTTAATTCAATAGTCTTCCCGTCGACGAAGACTACGCGCTTTGCAGTGC
>JAJHQY010000050.1 GCA_020833085.1 Desulfurococcaceae archaeon | reverse complement strand
TTTCAAATAGGATCTCTACAAGTCAGTGGTGCTTAATGTCACTTGAACTAAGACCCACAGTGAGATTTCTACAGCCGCCTGGAGAGATCGAGTGTGTTGATAAATACGAGGTAGAGGGTCTTTACGGCGTCTGTATAACGCCTAGTAGAGAGTACATTATCTACGATAAAGTCCTCGCTGAGCGCGGTCTCGGCGAGCTCGAGAAGAGCATTCAGGAACTCTTACGTAGCGTTATTACACGTAGCGAGAGAGAAGTCTCTAAGTTAGTGGAGAGCGCCGACCCCGCAGTGAGGCATATTTTGCAAAGACAGTTCTTTGGGTATGGTGTAGTCGAGCCGTTAATACTAGACGACAATGTAATAGACATACACATACTGTCAGGCAAGCCCATTAGAGTAACGCACAGAAAGCACGGAGACTTAGATACTAGAATAGCGCTCTCAGAGGAGGAGTTGAAAGAACTCGTCTTAAGGCTCTCGACACTAGCTGGAAAAGTCATTTCAGAAGCCACTCCACTAGCTAGTTTTATCGAGCCACGCTATGAGACGAGAGTCTCAGTAGTATACTACTCAGACGTGACGCTGAGGCGCGGTTTAACAGTTGATATTAGAAAGCAACCCAAGAAGCCGTGGAGTATTCTAAAACTAATAGACATGAAGACTCTCTCGCCAGAAGAAGCCGCGTTTCTCTGGCTTGTAGTGAAGTACAAAGTCCCCGTAATGATTGTGGGTGAAATGATGAGCGGCAAGACCACTGTGGCTACTGCTATACTAAACCTCACGCCCCCCAAATCGAAGATTATGACTATTGAAGACGCCCCCGAAATAAGGCTGTGTACACCCTACTGGACGAGGACTACTACTAGAGACTCCCCAGAGAACCCAGTGACTGTTTTCAGCTTGCTGAGAGTAGCGCTGAGGCTGTCAGTAGACTACGTAGTTGTAGGTGAAGTGAGAGGTGAAGAAGCCCGTGACTGGGCTCAAGCAATACTACTAGGTCACGGAGCCGTCACAACGTTTCACGCAGACTCGCCGCAATCAGCACTACTGAGGCTCACAACACCCCCAATCTCGGTTAACCCTCAGGCTCTCAGAATGCTAAACGTCTTCGTGAAAATGATCCCGTTTAGGAGAGAGGCCGCTCTCGAGAGGAGAGCAGAGATATACGTGTACGACGAGGAGAAGCTAGTACCACTCTACACCTACGACCCGGTAAACGACGTGATAACTCTAAATCCCAGTATTAGTAGCCCAATTAGGAGCTTTGCTTTCTTTAGAAGAGTCAGCCTCGCACACGGTATTTCACTAGAGAAACTCGAAGAGGAGTTTGAAGCTATGAAGAAGATAATTAGAGAAGTGTACAGAGATGCCAAGAGCAGAGACCCCCTCTTAGAGAAGCCGGATACTTGCGAGCTCTCAGAGATACTCTACAAGAAGCTCCACGAGGCTGGTTTCTATTAAGTACCACGCGTGGGTACTACTAGGCCTGCTAGCCCTGATCTCTTTTCTACTCGGAGTCCTCGGCCGAGTACACGGCATTCCACTAGTAAACCTCCACTTAACAGTACTCGCGCTTTTCGCTCTCACTTACTACTACAGTTACCTCTACGTGGCTCTGAGAGCGCTCGCCGAGAAGATCTCTACTAGTAGGTTCCTGGCCGCGGGTAGAGCGCTCTCAGAGAGATTCATCACGCTTTACATTACTAGTGCGCAAGTACTGGGCTTCTTCACAACACTACTCATACTACTCGGCTTAGTACTGGGTTTTATTCACGGCTATATTCCACTAGTAGTATTTCTCGTGGCTTTTATTCTATCACTGCTTTTCGGAGTAGTACTCGTATTTCCGAGTCTCTACGTCTCCTTCACCACGTCTACGAGGAAGACTTCGTGCGAGATTGAGCTACCATTTCTCCTACTACTATTCAGAGTACTGAGCTCAACACACCTCACACTCTACGATATACTAAGCGCTGTTGAGAGTAGTAGAGCTCTGAGAGCCTGGGCTAGTGAGGTTAAAAACGCACGTAAAATAGCGACTGTACTCAATACCTCTCTACTAACAGCTATGAGTATTGTATCGGAGAACCACCCCTCAGCTACTGTGAGAGACGTGTTTAGGAGAATACTAACTGTGAGCATCTCTACTGGGTACTTGAGAGACGTGGTGGAGAGGGCTTTTGGGCACATCTACGTTCAGCTCGAGGCCAGGCTCAGCGGGCTAGCCGAGAAGTTCACAATAATCTACGGTATACTCATCTTCGCTCTACTCTTCACTCCAATAGTCTTCGCAGTAGTGACCCCGCTGTACGGTGGGAACACGGCTATGTCTTTTCTAGTACCACTAGCGATCTCAGTACTCTTCTTCTTTATAATCTACGCTGTAGTCGCGAGCGTGTACCCCTCTGCCTTCGCGATAACTCCTCCCCGAGTACTAGTCTACCTCTCGCTCATTAGCTTTACTGGTCCACTAGTACTCGTAGCGTCACAGGCTCTTCTAATAATTACGGGGCTCTCCGACTCTCTAAATACCCAGCTACTAGCACTCGGAATAACTCTAACTATAGCTCCAAGTGTCTTCTACGCTGAGTTGTGGTTAAAGAGAGTTAGCCTCTACGATAAGCTAATACGGCTAGTCTCAGACGCGATCTCGGTGTCTGTTAGTCTAGGAGAGAACTTCGCGGCTGTAGTCGAGAGACTAGCACCTAAGTACGGGAGGAGTGTTGAAGCTCTAGCTCGCAGAGTTCTACTAGGATACCACGTAGAGCCTATTAAGGACCGCGTTCTCCGCGAGGCTCCAAGCCTCTACCACGCGACTTTCCTCGAAGCCCTCTTCCAAGCCCTAGTAATGGGTGCTAAGCCCGAAATGCTGAAATCCCTGGCTACATCCTACGAGCAGTTAGTAAATGTGTACTCTAAATTGCAGTCTCTAGCTCGCACACAGGAGCTAATGCTACTAGGGCTGACTGGAATGGTGAGTGTCTTTATGGGGTATGTTAAAGGCCTCTTCACGTACTACTTCAACATGATAAAGAACATTGGCGCGCAGGGAGGCTGGACAGTAAACATACAGCTCTTCGTGAACTTTAACCCAGTAGTCTACGACGTGCTAACCTGCGCGATATTAATATCACTACTCTTCGCCTCAATAATAGTCGGCAAGCTGAGAGGGGGATCGGCTCTCTACGCGTTTAGAACAACACTACTCCTCCTCTTACTCTACATTGGAGGACTTGAGGCGGCTAACATGCTACCAGTGAGACTCTACTAGGAGTAATAAAGGGGTGTTCACGAGTAAGTAGTACTGGGGGCTGGTTAAGAGTGGCTGTAGAGTACCCTGTACTCGCAATACTCGCCTCAATATTCTTTATCGCTATAGTGTTCAGTTCACTCTACTTATACCTCTACATTGTAAGCGAGGTTAACAGAATACCCATTGTGGGCGGATACGCGGTTGTAGAGAAGACTAGTAGCGGCTGGAGAGTAAATGTGACTGTGAGGCACGAGAGGGGCGAAGTAGTAGTCTTGCAGAGACTAGTACTAGTAACTGAGGAGGGCACTATTACAATTGACAGCTTCCCCTATAGTAGTGGCGGAGTAGTAGTTAACTTGCGAGGGGGCTTCTCGAACAGAGCTCTACTACCTGGAAGTACTGGTCAAGTAGTAGTTGAGTTGCCGCAATACTACTTAGTTAGTAATAAGACTTACACAGGTTGGGTAGAATTCGACAAGGGCACACTACTATTCTCGTTTACAACACCGTGAAACTAGAGAGAAGACAGTATATTCGAGTCCCCGCTCCCTACTCTAGAACACGCTACAGCTGTCTCTTTCTCGGTGGGAAGTCTTCACTAGCAAAAGCGGCGTGGCTATGGCTTTCCAGCTCCGCGACACTCAGCAATCTAGGAGTCTGCGGAGTATTAAACCCCAGGGTTATTCCTGATATTTACAATTTTATAAATGCCTTTATAAGCCCCTTTAACTAACAAGTAACTAGGGGTGAGTAGTTTGTATAAGCATCTCGCGCACTTACTAGTAGCGTTACTGGTATTCTCAGCGCTAACCGTGCTCGCCGGTCTCTCTAGTGTTACCTACACTACTTACGCTGATACTTCAAGTGACTGTACAATTACACTTAAACCTGGAGACTCTATTTCCCACTATATTCAAAGTACTCCCAGTAATAGCACTGTGTGTTTACTACCAGGCGAATATCGTGTTGAAGCACTAGATATTGCCAATAAGACTCTCACAATACAGGGACTTGGATCTAAGCCGGGAGATGTGAAAATAGTGCTCACGAGGGGCTCGCTTAAACTAGCTCCGAGGGGGAACGAGACTATA
>JAJHQY010000049.1 GCA_020833085.1 Desulfurococcaceae archaeon | reverse complement strand
GCCGGGGTCACTATGAAGGAGATTGAGAGTATTAGTATCCTGGCTATGAAGGGCCTCCACACGTCCTCTACTCTAGCGGGCTCTCCGTGAACGCCAATATACACGGGGGCTTCTACTTGAACGGGGTCTCTCACGGCCTTAGTGTTTACAGTAATATTCGCTATTTCTGCTAACTTCGCTATTTTGCTCTCAGAGAGCATGGCCGAGAACGCTGAGACCACGGACTTCACTCTGCTCTCAGCCATGTCGATTTGCTCGCCGCTAATACCGGCTCGCTTAATTATCCTGACAAAGGCCACTCTCTCAAAACTCGTCGCGTTACGGCTAAATCCCTCGGGAATAACTACTATTAAGTCCACTGCGGGGTCTCGCAGAGCGGCCGTCAAGTTACTCGACTCCACGACTACGTACACAGGTGCTAAGTAGTCGCGGAGCATTTGAGCGAGAGTCTTTGAGTAGTCCCCCGCGTCGAGGTCAACTACGCAGATAGCGAGAGGCCTCTGCACTGCTAGTAGCACTGTAACGAGGCCTATAGCTATGAGGGCGAGTGGCGGGACTACAACTGTGATCACGACGGCCTTTACGTCGCGCGTGTACTCTCTGAGCTCTTTCCAGAGAAAAGCGCGGAGCCTACTAGTACTTGGCACTGAGCTCACCTATAGCTCTCACGAAGGCCTCTTCTAGATTAGACGCGTTGTACTTCTCGGTGAGCTCTCTCGGCGACCCCTCATCTACTATGACGCCTCTATATATCAAGCCCACGCGCGTGCAGAGGTACTCTATTTCCAGCATGTTGTGGCTACTCACAATGACAGTAGCCCCCGTCTCCTGAGCGTACTTCTTAATAGTACTCCTCACAGCCACGCTCGCGTAGACGTCTAGGCCGCTCGTCGGCTCATCGAGTAGCGCTACTCTCGGCCTCCTCATTAAGACTAGCGCTAGGAGTAGTCTCCTCCTCATGCCGCGACTATACGTGCCTGTTAGGTCTCGTAGCCTCTCGCCGAGCTGGGAGAGCTCGGCGCCGTACTTAATAGCCTCCTCGCCCAGCCCGTATATTCTAGCGTAGAGCTTGAGGTGCTCGTAGCCCGTGAGCAGGCTGTAAGTGTTCGCGTCTTCGGGGAGGTAGCCAACGCACTCTCTAACCTTGTTGAACTCCCTGTAGGGGTCGCGGCCGCAGACTCTGACTACTCCGCGCGTCGGCTTCACGAGGCCTGCTAGTATTCTGAGCAGTGTTGTCTTGCCGCTGCCATTAGGGCCCACTAGCCCGTAGACCTCTCCCCTAGCGACTCGCAGCGTCACTCCTCGCAGCGCGACTATTGAGCCGTACTCCTTATACACACCCTCAGCGTAGACAGTAATACCCTCCAACGGAAACCCCGAGTAAAGTCTACTCAAAAGAGTTATATATGGTAATACAGCATCTGTATAAGCGTGAGAGGTGCTTATACACTTGTCTACTCTAACAGTAGCTGAGAAATTAAGGCTATTTCTAGAGAGATATGGTGACAAGGGCTTAATTGTCCTCAGAGCTGCTTTTGAAGTAGCGCAAGACCCCTACGTGGACCACAGGCACGGGGATTTCAGCTTCAAACACCTCGTTCTGAGATTACAGTCGCAGGGGTTTAAGTATAACCCAGTAAACCTCCTCAGAGTACTAGAGAGGGAGTACGGCGTTATAGAGAAGACTTACAGCTCCTCTAATCAGACGTGGTGGAGATTTGTAGACTTTGAAGCGGTGAGGAGCGTTCTGAGCGAGTACTACGGAGTGTCCTACGAGGACCCCAGGCTCAAGTACCTCTTAATAAAGTACAGGAGTCTCGAGCCTAGCACTCTACTCGAGACTCTGAGAAGACTCGCCTCTAAAGACCTGCTCACTAGTGGTGACAAGGAGGTCTTCAAGGAGATAGTCTTCAGCGTGCTGGACAAGGTCGTGGAGATCCTCCGCGAAATGGAGAAGTACGAAGATGTGTTTGCGAGCGAAATTACTACTCTCAGAGAGATCTTGAACTTAGCTGACGTCGTGTCAAGTAAATTAGTCTCTAAGAGGAGTAGTTATGGTAGAGTCGAGGACGCTGTAAATGCTCATCTCAGAGCTAGCGTACTCAAAGATACTCCCAGCTCTCCGAGGAGTACTAGCCCATAGACTCGTCTCGGCCGGTCTCACTCAGAGGAGAGTAGCGGAGTACTTAGACGTCTCGCAGCCCATGGTTCACAAGCTACTGAGAAGACCCCTCGAGGAGTACTACTCTGAGCTAGAGAGGCTGGGCATCCCCCGAGGACTCCTCGACTACTACGTAGAGATACTCGTGTACCTCGCGTCTCGCGGAGACTACGAGAGGTACACTTACATAGCCTTCAACATCCTAAACCACTTAGCGACGAGGGCTGTGTGCTCGGTTTACAGCTACAAGTTCACTGAGCTCTGCGCGGGGGGTGTCCTGCGAGACCCCCACATAGACTACTACAAGAGCCTGCTACTGAGAATAGTGAGTATTAGTGGGCTTGAGAGGGTTATCCCGGAGGTCGGATCAAATCTCGCCTACGCCGTGCGCACGCCTGCATCGCTAAGCGACGTAATTGGGCTAACGGGGGGCATAGTCAAGACTATTAGTGGAGTAGTGTTCTACGGGGAGCCGGTGTATGGTGGTAGTAGACACGTGGGCAGAGTCCTAGTAGAGGCCTCTAAGTTCAATCCCGAGGTGAGGCTCTGCTTTAACACTAAGTGCGCGAGTAGCCTCAGAGGAGTCCTCGAGGAGAGGGGCTACCACGTAGAGGTCACGGGGCCGCACCTCAGCGAGGAGGACTTCTGGGGCGAGCTCGTTAACGCGCTCTCCAAGAGGCCTGATGCTGTGTGCGATCTCGGCGGGCTCGGGCTCGAGCCGGTAATGTACGTTTTCGCTAGGAGTTTCAGTGAGCTAGAGGAGATGTTGAGGCTAATTGTGGGTGCCACCCGTGGATAGCACTCGCCAGGTCTGTATTATTGGAGGCGGCGCGGTGGGCTCGGTACTAGCGTACTTCCTGTACAGGAGCGGGGCGAGCACTATTCCAGTGTACTACGCGTCTCGCGAGAGTGTACTGGAAGTTGAGAGGCAGGGTGGAGTAGTAGTAGTAGACAGGAGAGCCGGCTCTGAGTACCTAGTTCCAGTCGAGCCCAGGCACTACTCTGAGCCCAGAGAGCGCTGCGTTTTCGTTCTGAACGCCGTTAAGGCGCCGGACGTGCCTCGAAGCCTAGAGCTCGCCGCGAGGCTGGTTCTAGAGAACAGTGTTCTAGTAATGCTTCAGAACGGCTTTGGCAGCTTAGAGCAGGCTGAGGAAAGGTTTCCTGGGCTGAAAGTAGCTGGCGGCGTAGTCTACTTCGCCGCTGAGAGAGTGGGCAGGGCTAGAGTAGTCTACC
The DNA here is from genome assembly GCA_020833085.1 of Desulfurococcaceae archaeon. The sequence goes on along the minus strand of JAJHQY010000049.1, from coordinate 956 downwards.
ACGGCGGAGACGCCGTGGTGGTGGGCTGTAGAAAAAGTGCGTGTGAGGAGTTGAGAGTGCTCGAAGACATCTTCAGGAGGGGCGGACTAGACTTCAGAGTCGTGGATAACATAGACCACTACAGGTGGATTAAACTAGCAGTTAACGCTGTTATAAACCCCTTGACAGCCATTACGAGGTCTAGAAACAGCATAGTCCTCGAAGAAGAGGGTGTTAGACTAGCCGAGTTAATTGTGAGAGAGGTCTGCGAAGCGGCGAGGCTACACGGCTACGAGCTGGACCCCGCCCGCCTACTGAAACACGTTCTCAGAGTAGTAGAGGCTTCTAGAGACAACTACTCGAGCATGGCTCAGGACATCGCGGCGGGGAGGGCCACTGAAGTAGACTACATTAACGGCTTTATTGCGCGGGAGCTCGGCGAGAAGAGTACCGTGAACGCCGTGTTAACTCTACTAGTTAAGCTCCTAGAGAAGGCGAGTAAGCGGAGAGAGGGCTGGGGAGTGAGTGTGTGGGGAAAAAGTAGGTAGCGTGTACTAGTGGGTGTTCTGGGGCTACTTAGCAGGCTTCGCGGCTCTCTCAAGCCACTTTCTGACTTCGTCCACTTCGCTGCTTGGAACTAGCTTCTCCTCGTAGCAGAACCACCAGTCGTAGCACTTGAACTTCCTGGGCCTCTCAGCCGCCTCCTGCACAGTCTTGGCTGGTGGCACTATTAGCGAGTCTCCAACTAGCTCGTTGTTAGGCCAGTTAGCCGGCACAGCTCTCTGGTACTTGTCGCTGACTTGTAGCGCCTTAACTAGTCTCAGTATCTCGTCTATGTTTCTACCCACTTCCTGCGGGTAGTACAGAATAGCTCTCACGACGCCGTTGGGGTCTACGACTATGACGGCTCTCACAGTGTGAGTAGCTGACTGCGCGTGTAGGAATCCTAGCTTCTTAGAGACCTCGCCGCCGGGGTC
>JAJHQY010000048.1 GCA_020833085.1 Desulfurococcaceae archaeon | reverse complement strand
GCCGCGACGGCTAAGCCGGCTCTCCACTTCTCACTCAGTCTACTCGCTCTCTTCTTGTAGACTAGGACTAGTGGCGTGAAAGTCGAGGTTTCCGCGAGGCACTTCATAGCCATGCCCACGACATCCAGGCCGAAGAGCACGGGGATAACGTAGAAGACTGGGAGAGAGCTAAACGCGTACTTGAGCGAGTAGTAGGCTATTACTGCTAGTGGTACTCCTGACACGTCGTATTTGAGAAATGGAGCTGGAGGGTACGGTATCTCGAAGAACTTTAGCACTACTGCTAGTGCGAGAAGCCCGCTCACTAGTGATAGTGCTCTGTACTTTGCGACTACCCGACTAGTAGTAGACACAGCTATCACCACGTCTCTGAACTCGCGCTGAGGTTTTAAGCAGTGTGGACGCGAAAAGCTTATAAGTAGCACAGCGACTCCAGGTACTTTATTGCTTACTCTAATTACTAGTAATCCCGGTGCGGAGTATGAGTAGCCCGGAGACTCTACTAGAGTTCTTGAAGTCGAGGAGGAGTATTAGGAGGTTTAAACCTGAGACCCCGCCGAGGGAGTTAATACTCAGAGCTATTGATGTGGCCAGGTATGCTCCGAGTGCTAGGAATAGTCAGCCCTGGAGGTTTATAATAGTAGAGGACCAGAAGATCAAGTCTGAGCTGGCCTCTATACACTCCGGGGCCTCGCCACTAAAAGGCGCGCCGCTAGCAGTTGTAGTGGCCTGCCACGTGGACGAGTCACCGACATCTTACATGCTGGACTGCGCTAATGCTACAATATACTTTCTACTAGCACTACACGCACTGGGTCTCGGAGCCGTGTGGATACAGGCTCTTAGGAGTATTGAGGACATTAGGAGAATACTGAGCTTACCAGACAACGCTATTCCAGTAGCCATTATAGCTGTCGGCTACCCAGACGAGTCGCCCGCGCCAAAGCAGAGAAAGCCGCTAGAGGAAATAGTGTTCTTGAACAAGTACGGAGTTAAACTAGGAGGGGGGAAGTAGAGTTTACAAGTATGGTGCGAAGAGCTCCTCGTGCGGGTGTAGTAGTGCTCCGCGACTAGTAGTCACAGAGACTACTGCGAGAAAGCTCACACCGGCCGCTACTAGACACACTCCACTCAACACCTGCCCTGCGCGGTGGACTCTACTAGAAGATATATCGAAGCTCAGGACCATAGTCTCGCCGGGAGAGACTCCATATTGAGATATTACTACGCTGACAGTGCCCATAACTCCCCGGGACTCGACTAGTACGCCGAGCTCGTCATACCTCGCAGACATGTTCAAGACTACTGGAACTCTCACACCGCTCACAGTCACGTAGCCTCTCCACTCCACATATTCTTCTCTCTCAGCCAGCCCGGGGTTGTACACGTAGGGTGTTCCAACTAGCCTATTAACGAGTATGCGCACGTATTCCTGCCGGCTAGTGCTAGTAACCAGGCCACTAGGAGTCAGCGCGAATACAACTCTGTCGCTCTGAGCGGGGGCCTCGCGGTCTACGCGAGTGGCCGTAATGCTCGAAGTGTATATCTGGGACCTCGTAGTGGCCTGCGAGGCGTAGAGGAAACCGCCAGCTACAGCTAGGAGTAGAAGTACTAGTACTACCTTTACTCCTGTGCTGACACCTCTGGGCCTGGGAATAATTACTCCGAGTACTCGCTCAATGTAGCGGAGGATTTCAGGTGTTAATCCCTGCCTCGCCACGTGGCGTGTTAGTAGTGGTCCTAGTACTAGGCCCATTACAAAGCCCCCTATGTGAGCAAAGTACGCTACACCGCCTAGTCTCAAGTAGCCGTAGATTACTTGTTGAGCAAACCATATTACCATGAAAGCCTCGGCTGGCAGGCTGAAGCACAGTGGTATAAACATGAAGAACCAACACATGTAGAGCTTAGTGTGTGGTAGAGCTAGGAGGTAGGCTCCTAGAACACCACTTATAGCCCCCGAGGCCCCCACAGCTGGAATTGTCAGCGCGTCGTAGCCCCCCACGGGTATGAACGCTACGTGGAATAGTGTAGCAGTGATACCGGATATCAAGTAGAGGAGTAGCATTTTCCCGTGGCCAATAAACCCCTCTAGTCTAGACCCGAAAAGCCAGAGGAAGTACATGTTGAAGAATATGTGTACTATATCTGCGTGAATAAACATGCTAGTAAATATCCTGAGCACTCCCTCGTAGAGGTCTGTTAGTAAGTAGTGCGGTATAAAGCCGTATTTGTAGAAGATCTCTTCACTAGAGACTAGTAGTGGAGTTCCCCGCGATGTAGTGTAAATGTATACTAGCACGTTAATAGTTACTATGAGAATAGTTATGAGCGGCCTGTAGCGCCCTCTCACTATGCTACCTGGGAAAACAACCATAACTTTCACGCTACACTCAGCTTAAGTTATAACTACACCCTGACTGTAATATAGTTTTCTTATCCCTAGATACAGAAAGCACGGCCCGTAGCACTCTCTGTCTTACATTAACTGTATTTAAGGGTGTATTCTAAATACTAGTAACTGTGTAAGCATGTAAGGTGAGACTGTGTCGTGGAGAGATGAAATTGAGAGACTTAAGAGGCTGGTTGAAGAGGCTTATAAGAGGGCTATTGAGGAACTCGAAGATATTGTTGAGTACTTCTCGACTTGGCGAGAGCTCATACCTCCTCGCAGGCTCTACAGGAGGCTTAAAGACGTTATTGACGACTTTAAAGCAGAGTTGTTTGATGTTGAGAGGAGACTGAGGAGAATTGAGCGAGAAACTGGTGAAGAGGCTAGAGAGAGTATTGAAGAAGTTGAAAAGCTCATTGAGGAGAGAGTGAAGGAGTTTACTAGGAGGTACGAGGACTCTATTAAGAAGCTAGAGTCCTACGTGCCAGCTGAGTGGCGTAGTAGGAGGCCCTGGATAGCTATTTCACTAATGCCGAGGAAGTTGGCAATGATTATTAGTCGAGAAGTAACAGGGGCTCTTAAAACAGCTCTCGGGGAGCTAGAGAGAGCTCTCGAGGAGACCTCAACGGTGATATCCTCTATTAGGCTGAGGAGAGAAGACGCAGAAGTAATAGACGAGCTTGTCAGCGCGGGGATTTTTAAGAGTAGGAGTGAAGCTGTAGCTTTCTTTGTTAAGAAGGGTATTGAGGCTTCGAGAGAGTGGCTTGAAAAAGTCCGTGAGAGTATTAGGAAAATTAAAGAGCTGCAAGAAGAAGTGAAGAGAGAGCTCGAAAAGAGCAGTAAAGAGGAGAAGTAGAGGACTATATAGTAGAGCGCGATCTCAGTAGTTAAGCGGCTCGTAGCCGAGAGTACTCGGAGCTCCTAGTTTAAACTATATATTTTCAGCTCTCCTAGAACTCTGTAGACTCCGTACTCCGTGCTAGTGGTGACTTCTGTGAAGCGGTATATTAGGAGAGTACAGTTTACTGGAAGGTCTAGTTACTCAGTTACACTCCCAAAGAGCTGGATTCTCCTACACGGGCTGAGAGAGAGGGATCAAGTCGTAATTGAAGAGGCGGGGAGCGCCCTGATTATTAAGCCTCTCAAAGTAGCAGAGGCTACTAGTCGCGAGAGGGCTATCGTGCTCGAGAGGGCTGAGAGCCCCGAGAGCACGGCTAGGAGAGTTATCGCGGCCTACGTCATGGGCTTCGGCAAGATCACTGTGAGGGGGGCTATTGACGCGCCTACTAGAAACGCTATTCGAGAAGTAGTGCTGAGAAAACTGCCCGGCGTGGAGATTATTAGCGAGAGTGACAGCGAGGTGACGCTACAAGTACTACTAGACCCCACGAGTATTCCGCTAGCGAGCGCGGCCGAGAGACTGGCTAAAGCGGCCTCCTACATGCTCAGAGACGCCTGCACGCTCCTCTCGAGAGTAGACTCGACACTAGCGCGTGAAATAGTTAGCGAAGACGACAGCATCGACAGGGCCTACTTCTACATTATTAGGTTAATAAACTACATGGCTATGGGGCTCTGCGAAATTCAACCCGGACTCTCCCTCGTAGACTTACTAGCCTACAGGTCTGTCAGCAAGCTCATTGAGAGAGTTGGAGATCACGCGGCTAATATAGCCAGGTACGCGATTGAGCTGAGCGGGGCGGGAGCGGAGTTCGCGGAGGCCTCGAAAATGTGCACAGTAGCGCATAGTCTGTTTGAGCGGGGTGTTTCAGCGTTTTTCTCGAGGAATCCTCTAGTAGTAGATGAAGTCGCTGAGGAGGTGGAGGCGCTGAAAGCTCAGGAGAGATCTCTCCTCGAAAAAGCCTCTTCCACGCTGACAACGAGAGACTTTGTAGCCCTGAAAATGATCCTCGAGAGTATTCGCAGAGTCGCGGAGTACTCGAAAGACATTGCCGAGATAGCACTAGACCTCGCTATTAGCTCTCTCGCGGCTAAGTGAGCTGACAGAGCAACTGCTAGAACTCGCCGC
>JAJHQY010000047.1 GCA_020833085.1 Desulfurococcaceae archaeon | reverse complement strand
ACTAAGTCTTAGTTAAGAGTACTGGGAGTTTTTAACTTAACGGAGGTACTCTAAGTAGACAAGTACTCTTCTAGTAGAGCTACGAGCTCTTCGAGAGACTTCACACTAGCTACTCTCTTAGCGAGCATCTTCGCGTTCAGCACGTCTGAGAGCCACTTAGCCAAATACCCCTTCTCTAAGTGGTGCTCTACAACACTCCTCGGCACTAAGCCGTACTTAACAGCCGCGTAGAGCTTAGCAACGCTGTCAATTCTCAGCGTGACGGGAGAGCCCTTTTCATCAGTAAACACGTAGGCGTAATCAGGACTAGTAGAAGTGCTCTTAACGCGCAGGGCTTCGAGTAGCATGAGGCCCCTCTCACTCACAGTGTACTTGTCGCCTAGAGTAGTTATAAAGCCAGACCTCAACATGTCAGTAATGTACTTCTTAGCTGTTCTAGGAGAAATTCCCAACTTCTCTACTAAGTCACTGAGAGTAAACTCAGAGCCAACACTACTGAGAATCTCGACAACCCGTCTCACAGAGACCACGGAGAACACACCTACACTAGTAGCTTATGAGTATTCAGGAGCAGAGTACTAGTATATAAGTCTAAACTGGAGGGGCTCGCGAAGCGGGCTCTTAAAGCGCACTTGTAGGTTAGCGTGACTGCGAGTAGAGCGGGTTCGACTCTGAAGCTACGTGTTAGTGTGAGTGCTTACCAGTAGAGTCGTAGTTGCCGCTAGACCTGTTCAGTAGCAGAGTAGTAGTTAGTGCTACTTTTATGCTCTCAGAGCAATAGGTACTGAGCGGTGAGCTCGAATTGATGTCTAAACACCCCCTTGACCTCCCCCCTGGGAGAAAGCTGTCTAGAGAAGAGCTGGCAGAGGCTCTGAGGCTCTCTATTATCGCTGAGCTAGACGCTGTAAACTTGTATTTACAGCTAGCTAGAGCTATCGACGACGAGAAGTACAGGAGAGTCTTCGAGGACATCGCCAGAGAAGAGAAGACTCACATTGGAGAGTTCCTGGCTCTACTGAAAACTCTAGACCAGGAGCAAGTAGAAGAGCTCGCTAAGGGGGCACTCGAAGTCAAAGAGCTCACGGGACTCGAAGTCAGAGAAGTCTCCACTGCGCAGACTCAGCAGAGCAGTAGTGCTGGCGACGTGTTCAGAGTTGTGTCTGAGAGCGCTGTGAAGATCGCCGAGGCTAGTAGAGTGTTCAGAAAACACCTCCCAGTTACCAGAGTGGGGCGGGGTGTTGAAGCCGTCAGCGTGGAGTCTGCGAGTGGAGCTAGGAGGATCCTGCCGCTGAGCGAGATCTCTGTTACGTTTAGAGTCTCTCAGAGAGCAGTTGAGTACGCAGAGCAGTTTAAACAGCTCCCAGAGCTGAGCGACGCCTACAGAGCGGCGCTCGAGTTCGCTACTCTAGAAGACAAGTTTATTCTCGAACGGCTCCTAGAGCTCGGAGACGCTGTGAAGCTCGAAGCGAGCTCTTGGGATACTCCGGGCACAGCTGTGAGTGACGTGGCGAGAGCTATTGCTAAAATAGTTGAGAGTGGTGCTAGAGAGCCGTTTATCCTCTTCGTGAGCCCATCTAGGTACGTGAAGCTCTTAGCCGTCTACGAGAAGACTGGTGTAATGGAGTTAACGAGAATTAAGAGCCTTGTGAGAGAAGTCGTCGCAACACCAGTACTACCAGACGACGTGGCAGTAGTGGTCTCCGCTAATCCCTACGTTGTAGAGCTAGTTCTGGGAGTAGACACTCAAGTAGACTACTTAGGCCCCGAAGACGGGTATCACAAGTTTAGACTCTGGGAGACGCTGGCTGTGAGGACTAGACTAGAGAGAGGCGTAGCGGTGCTAAAACAGGCGAGCTAGTACTCTACTCGCCCTCGGAGCCGCTGAGACTCGTAGCCGCTTAGATCTGAGCGCGCCGCTAGCCGAGTACTCTTTTTACTCACTACTCCACTCGTAGCTGTAGAGAGAGTAGCTCTACTAGCTTAGAGCGGGGTTTACTGTGAAGTGTGTTATTCTGGCTCACGGTGATGGAGACGGCGTGTGCTCAGCCGCGCTTGTCTCGGGGTTTCTGAGGTCGCGGTGTGAGGTCTCAGTGTACTTCACGCACCCTGTTGGGCTACTAGGAGACTTTAGAGAGTTCGCGGAGAGGGGTAGTAGGGTCTTTATTCTAGACATCGCGGTGAACGAGCTTCACGCAGAGGAGCTGGTTAGAGCTCTCGAAGAGCACGCTAGTGAGGGCTCTGTTACCTACATAGACCACCACCCACTACCAGAGGGTTTTAGAGCCCCCTCTAAAGTGGTCTGGGTTCACGATACTTGCTGCTCGGCCTCGGAGTTGACGTTTAGATTTCTCCGCGAGCTGGGGCTGAGCGAGGAGTATAGTAGAGTAGCGCTCTACGGCGCGATATGCGACTACCTCGACGAGACGCCGTGGGTTAAGAGGGAGCTGTGGAAGTGGGATAGGAGGTCAGTGTTTCTAGAAGCCGGTATTGTGTCTCAGGGCCTCGAGGGGGCCAGAAGAGACTACGAGTTTAAGAGAGCAGTAGTTGAGCACTTAGCTGGAAACAACCTCCCCAGCCAGATGCCGGAACTAGTCGCGAGGAGTCTAAAGCAAGCCGAGCTAGACGAGAAGCTGAGAGTGTGGGTTAGAGAGAACGTAGTGGTCTCCGGTCAAGTCGCGTACGTGCTCAACCCGCCTGGTAGTGTTGGTAGAGCGGCTAACTACGCTAGAATATATGGTGGTGTCAGAGTCGGCGTAGCGGCTGAAGAGCGTAGAGACGTGTACATTATGAGTCTCAGGTGTTTCGAGTGCGACTTAAACGCTATTCTCAGAAAACTCAGTAGGAAACTCGGAATTCACGGTGGAGGACACCCCCAGGCGGCTGGTGCTAGAGTGCCTAAAAATCTCTTCTCAGTTTTTATAGAGGAGTTGAATCGAGAACTGGGAGCCTAGTGGTGGTGTGAGTGGGCGTGTCTGTGAGTGTGAGGGCTTTTATTAATGGAAAGATCTACGTGTCCTTTAGCCCGCTGAGAGTAGAAAGCGGGCTGGTAGTTCACGGCGAGAGAGTCCTCTACGTGGGCTCCTCTGAGAGGGCTCTAGAGGTCGCGAGGAGCCTTGGGGGAGAAGTCGTTGACTTGTCTGGTAGAGTTGTAGTGCCGGGTTTTGTGGACTCTCACTTACACGTAGACTCACTGGGCCTGGCACTCTCAACTCTCGACTTGCGCGGTGTGAGGAGTATTCGCGAGCTTAAAGAGAGGCTAAGAGAGTACGCGTCGAAGTCCCGCTTCACGTGGATTCTCGGTCACGGCTGGGATCAGGAGTTGTTTGAAGAGAAGAGGTGGCCCACGCGCTGGGATCTCGACGAGGTCGTCAGCGACAGGCCCGTTCTCCTGACGAGGATCTGCCTACACGCGGGTGTCGTGAATACTCGCGCTCTCCTAGCCTCGAGAGTACTCGAGAGCGGGCTACCCGGTGTCGTGAGAAGTGAGAGCGGCGAGGCCACGGGGGTTCTGCTCGAAGAGGCGTTGAAGTACACTAGAGAGAAAGTGAGGAGTGAGCTAACACTCCGCGACTACGTTGAGCTCGTGAAGACCGCTCAAGAGCACTTACTAGCACACGGCGTGACAACTGTGGGTGTAGCTGGGTGTGGTCTAAAGGCGTTTAGAGCTCTCGTGTACGCGTGGTCTCGTGGAGAGCTCAAAGCGCGCTTTAGAGTCTACTTGTACCACAGAGATGGAGAAGTAGACGTAGTAGAGCTCCTCGACAGGCTCGGCATTAGATCAGGCTTCGGGGACACCTATCTCAGAGTTATGGGTATAAAGCTCTTCGCGGACGGGGCCCTGGGGCCTAGAACAGCCTGGCTCAGTGAACCCTACAGCGACGACCCCGCGACTACTGGTAAACCCCTACTAGGAGAAGAGGAGTTAAGGAGAATTACTAAGAGAGCTCACGACCTGGGACTACAAGTAGCTATTCACGCAATTGGCGATAGAGCACTAGACGCCGTGTTAGAGGCTTTTAGTTACGTTAAGCCCGAGAAGCTCAGACACAGAATTGAGCACGCGTCACTAGTGCGAGACGACCAGCTCGAAGAGCTCAAAAAGCTAAAACCAGCTATTTCTGTTCAGCCGCACTTCGTGATTTCAGACTGGTGGGCTAAGAGTAGAGTTGGAGATAAGAGAATTAAGTGGCTTTACAGGTTCAAGACGCTAATTAGTAGTGGACTAGTAGTGGGCTTCTCGACAGACGCGCCAGTAGAGCCTGTAAACCCATGGGAGACGGTGTACGCGGCCGTTACTAGGGGTAGGTACGAGAACATACCCTACTACGAGGACACTGTTCACGAGGCGCTCACAGTCTTAGAGTCTCTACACGCCTACACAGCGGGGTCCGCGCAGGTACTCAGGTGTGAGAGTGAAGTGGGCTCACTAGAACCCGGAAAACTAGCAGACTTCGTAGTCCTAGACAGAGACCCCCTCAGCACTCCCGACAGGGAGATTAGAGAGATAAGAGTACTCGAGACTTATATTGGAGGTACGCGCGTCTACTCCGCAACGTGAATACGCGTAAAAACCCACCCCCAGCTAAGACACTGGT
>JAJHQY010000046.1 GCA_020833085.1 Desulfurococcaceae archaeon | reverse complement strand
GTGTACTCTCCACTACTCGCTACCCACTCTAAAACGCCCCTGACACCGGGCGGGACCATTACCTTGTGGTCTACTATAGGAGTCTCCTTCACCACTCCCAGCACGTCTCCGCCGCCGACCTTCTCCCCCACGCGGACACTACTGCTCTTCTCGAAGACCCACTTCCTACTCCTATCTAGAGCGTTGACTTTAACGCCTCTCTTAATGAAGATGTCGCCTGTTAATCTCCCAATTTCTAGTTCTGGCCTCTGCAGGCCATCGTATATTGAGCCTATGAGACCCGGGCCCAGCTCAGCTGAGAGAGGCTTACCAGTAGCCTCGACTCTCTCTCCAACTGTTAAGCCACTCGTCTCCTCGTAGACTTGTATGTACGTCTTCTCGCCCCTGACAGCTATTACTTCTCCAATTAGGCCCTCCTCGCCGACGTAGACGACTTCGTACATACTGGGCGACTCGATGCCCTCAGCGACTACTAGAGGCCCCGCGATCCTGTATATCCTCCCAACTCGAGTAGTCACGCTAAGCACTCACCTCGTAGCCAATTACTCTTAAAACAAATCTCTTGTAATATAAGTTTGGGTCTCGCGTCAGGGCGTCTCTAGTATCTGGTATAATCACTACGTGTGGAGTCAGCCCCTTCTCGTTTAGCTCAGTAAAATCCACGCCGAGACTCCGCGTAATAGACTCCTCAACTAGTATTAAGCCCACGTCTCTCCTGGACTTCAATTCCCTCACGAGTCTCAGCGCCTCGCTCGGAGAGCTCGCAGTGTAGACCTCGCTGAGGCCGAGCAACCTGTAGAAACCGGCCTTCTCCCTACTACTAGTTATGACTACTAGCCTCTTAGACTCGACTACCACGGTCTAAGCCACCTAGAGTAGAGTATTCTGAGTAGTCTGTACCTCAGTAGCCTGTCAACGCCGTAGAGTGTTAAGAGGTCTACGAGCCTGCTAGTGTAGTAGAGGAGAGACTTGGCCTCCTCGTAGAGAGCTGAAACACCACTACACCACGCCTCAACAGGGTCACCACCGCGCTCACTAGCTCCGAGCACTCTCGCTAGGCTAGACTCAAAGTACACTAAACCATGAGGCGTGAGTCGCTCAGTAATACTAGAGACTAGTTGTTTGAGGGGCGCTCCCTCTCCGAGACCAAGCCTCCTCGAGTTGGCTAAGTATCTGGTGTAGTGTAGTGTGTCGAGTAGTGCTACCACTATTAGAGCTCTTTCGCAGTCCTCTCTCGTCTCCAGGCACTTCTCTCTAAGCCTCGCAATGTGCCTTAAAACAACACAGTCGAATCCAGCGCGGCTAGCGCACTCACTGTAGTCCTCTACTCTAGTGTACTTGAGGGGCCTCTCTTCGGGGCTTCTCGACGCTAACTTAGAGTACAAGAGCTCCAGTTCACTCGCCTCTAAGAGCACTCTAAAGTACTCAGCGTGCTCTCCCGGGAGGCAGCCCAGCTCTCCGTGTAAGTAGTCGAGAACAGTAGCAATATCCCGCGCGAAGAGCTCGCTCAGCGCGCCCTCGAGCTCTTCGAGACTCCTACTAGTCTCTAGTTTAGCCTGTAAAACTCCACTAGTACTCAGCGACACTCTACTCGGAGGGCTCTTCTCCACTACTAGTCTAGCCAGCTCGGAGACTAGTGGTGGCCTAGCCAGCTCAGTGTAGAGCACGGCTCTGGCCGCCTCAATAGTACTCAAGCGCTTTCACCATGACCGCGCAGGTGTGCACGGGACTAGCTACTACTAAGACCACGCCTTAGACCTAAATTCACACTGCTCAACTCTAAACCCGCTGTACTCGCAACTACTGCTCAGCTCTAAATATCTCTGAGAGCACACTGCGCAGGGCTCTCTCTAGTCTAGTATCGTATGTATTGTCAATGTAGACCTCTCCACCAGGCGTCGCGACTAGTACTCCACCAGTAATCTTCTCGTCCTCGACTACAGTAGCGGTCACTCCCATCTCCTCTACCAGCTCTTCAACCACGCCCCTGTCTCTAGGCGACACGTAGATAACTACTCCAGTTACCTCGAAGCCGCAGTTTCTCAGCTCTTCTAGAGACTCTCTCAGTAGTCTTCGAAGAGACTCTCTCCTCCTCTCCGCGCTCATGGACTCTAGTAGCTCTCTGGTCCTCCTCTTAAGCTCCTCGACTATTTCGTGCTTAGCTCTCGCAATAATGAGCCTCGCCTCTCTTCTAGCCTCAGCTAACTTAGCCTCTAATCCCAGTTCACTGAGGACTCTCTTGCGCTCCTCCTCGATAATAGCTCTCTTCTTCTCCTCAGCCTCTCTAACTATACTCTCAGCTCTCCTCTGCGCCTCTCTCACAATCTCCTCGGCTTCGAGCAGGGCCCTCTCAATTACGGCCTTTCTGAGGTCTTCAAGGCTCAATTACAGCGCACCTTTCTCGCTCACCAGCCGGCAATGACGAACAACATTACAAAGCCAAAGACCATTCCGAGGACCCCCACGAACTCCTGGTACAGTGCCAGGATCATTCCGGTACCGAATATTCCTCCACGAGTCTTAATGAGGTGAGCTGCTGTTAGAGCGCAGACTTGACCCTGCTTCCACGCCGAGAAGAGCTCCGCTAACCCCACGAAAACGCTAACTGCGAGTATAGCGCTGGCGGCGTGCGGCGGGATAGCGCCTCCGTACTTACTTATTAGCCCCGGCATGACTATTGCGTACGCTAAGAACATGTAGGATAAGCCGTATACTAGTGTCTGCGTCATTGGCATGAAGGCCAGTATGAAGACCTTGCCTCTCGAGGCCGAGTCCTCGGAGACTACTGGTATACCCGATGAGATGGCAGCCATAATGCCTAGTGTCGTGCCTACGGCCGCCAAGGCCTCTGCTAAACCCGGGCCGAGTGCGGCTATTATCGAGTAGACTTCACTCATATTAAACACCCCCTATGTGTTAAGGAGAAGTGAGATTAAAAAAGAGGCCCCTAGAGTCTACTTGAGCCCACTCTCACTCTTAGTAGCGGTATGAGTACAGGGGATATTCTCCTGCCTGAGCCCTCGTAGAACTTCGTGGACACCTCGTACATTACTAGTCTCAGTGAGTGTATAAATGGGCCCAGCGAGGACAGGCCTAGGTTAACCGTGTGTAGTAGTACTGAGACCACAGCGCCGACTAGTACTCCCACTGCAATGCTTACTGAGCTGATGGCTGGAGTTAGACTCAGAATGAGGTTGTTTATGAGCTCTGCGAGTACGGCGCTCCCAATTGCCAGGCCCGCTATTCTTACAAATGAAAACGTGTCGCCCATAACGCCTATAATGTCGAAGAGCCAGAGAACAGCTCCGAGAGGCCTCTCGAGCACAGACTTGAGGACAGCGTACACGACTACGAGGGCTATTGTGGAGTACAGGAGAGTGCCCGGGTTTACCAGTCTGAGTAAGCCCCACACGTCTGTCTTAATTCCTATAGTAGCCTCTATAGCGGCGGGCCCGGTAATAGCTATCGCTATGACTAGAGCTTCGAGAAGAGCGCTCCCCGCTCTCCTCGTAATAGCGCTCTTCACGAGGCCTATTACGTGGGCTACTATGACGCTGTAGTAGCCTACGAGTAGTGCTAGCTTAATGTACTCCATGACAGCTGAGCCGAGGGCTACGGGGTCTGCTAGTCCGGGTGGTAGGCTGGGTAGTAGTCTGGGGACTACGCGCCCTATGTAGGAGCCGAGGAGGGACCCGAGGAAGCTGTTAGCTAGTAGCCCCGCTACACAGCCAGCTATGCCAGCGTAGGTTGCCATGTTTACTAGCTTCCTCAGAGTCTCTCTGTTCTCGACGAAGAATGGGAGTACTAGTCGAGCCCCAATTATGAGGCCAATAGCGTACCCCACGTCGGGGAACATTAGGGCGAAGAAGATTAAGTAGAAGTAGGTAATGAGGGGAGTGGGGTCCCACTCGCGGGGCGCGGGGTACCCCATAACGTCGGTGATCACTTCAAATGGCTTAAAGGGCTTGAGGTTGCTCAGCTCTACTGGAGCGCTCTCGACCTCTTCGAACACCGCGTAGCCTCTAACAGCTCTCAGCACTTTCTCGAGCTCGCCTCGGCGGGATTTAAGACTCCACCCCACGACGACAGCCGTGTACTTTGAGCTCAGGGCTTTTCCGAGAACACCCAGCTCGTACTGCGCAACCTCGGCTAGTGCTCTGAGGAGTGCTAAGTCGTGTAGTCTATTCTCGAGAAGGCTCTGAACTCTACTCTTAATTTCAGCAAGCCTCTTCTCCGCCAGCTCTACTAGTCTATCTACGTGGGAGGGCTCGAGAACTGGGGCCTCGCCGAGCAACGTAGAAACTGGGAGTTCCAGCTTCTTCACGGCGGCTTCGAGGCCCCTGTAAGTCCTCCTGTCCAGCACTACCACCGCTACTGCTCTGTCCTCGCTCAGAGTAGCGTGTAGTAGTGTCTTCAGGGCCTTAGCGGTGATACTCTCAACTTCTCTCACGCCCCCGTAGAGAGTCTTAGAGACGACGAGCGCCCCCTCGTAGTCCAGTAGCGACTTGTCCACGGCCCCGCTCTCGGAGAGCCTCTGCACAACTAGTCTCAGGGCTTTGAGCTTTTCGAGCTCTTCTCTAGCGCGCTCAGCCTCCTCCAGCAGCCTCTTAAC
>JAJHQY010000045.1 GCA_020833085.1 Desulfurococcaceae archaeon | reverse complement strand
CTTTAATCCAGACATGTACTCCTCTATAGCTCTGAGCATTAAGTCGCGCTTTCTCCTGTAAGCCTCTACAGCTCTATTTCTAATCTCCTCGAAGAGGCCCCTCCTAAGTACTTGAAGTACGAGTAGCTGCGAGGGTACAGGAGGGCACATATCAGTAGGCCCCTTAGCGGCTCTGAACTTCTCGGCTAGCTCCTCGGGCAGGTGAAGCCAGCCGACTCTAAGCCCAGTTCCCAGCACTTTGCTGAAAGAGCCCACAAAGATTACTCTGCCCTCCGAGTCCATGGACTTGAGAGACCTGACTTCTACTGGCTCGTAGACCAGGTAATTGTAAGCCCCGTCCTCCACGACTAGTAAGTCGTGCTCGCTGGCTACTTCGAGTAAGTGCTTTCTCCTCTCAGTACTCATTGTTATTCCAGAGGGGTTTTGACCTGTTGGAATAGTGTAAACTAGCTTGACGACTCTGCCGTCTCTCTTGAGCTTCTTAACTGTGTTCTCGAGCTCGTGAGTGTCTACTCCGTTCTCGTCCATTTTAACTCCTACTACTACTGCACCCCACTGCTTCCAGTCGAGAACAGTGTTCACGTAGGAGGGGTTCTCGGTTAGCACTACTTCACCGGGATTTATCATTAACCTGGCCACGAGGTCTAGCGCCTGGCTACCACCGAGTGTGACAATAATGTTCTCCACCGTGGAGGACACCCTCTCGTACTTCTTCATGAAGGCGGCTATCTCCTCTCTTAGCTCTAAGACGCCTTCAGTTGGAGAGTAGTTAACAGACCTCTTGTCCTCAAAGACCTCTCTAGCGAGCTCGCCGTAGACTCTCCGCGGTATGACGTCGGGGTCGGGCTCGCCGGCCGCGAAGCTTATAACTCTCGCCTCGCGGGATTTTCTCGCTATTTTAGAGACCATTTCTCGAATAGGACTGGGCTCAATGTAGCTCACTCTACCACTGAGAAACCTCGTGTAGTCTACTTTCAAAACACGCCACCTAGCACTCCACTACTACTCTGCAGAGTTCTACGGAGTGTAGATCTCGCTCTTAAAAGTAGTGAACTTATTCCACGCTATGTGCGCGAGAAAGCCAGCTGATAAGTCCGGCTCACCGCTCCTGAAAGCCCCCTCCCTGTAGTGGTAGGCCACTACCTCGGCAACGAAGAGGCTGTGATCGCCGTAGACGTGCTCATTTAGAACCCTACACTCGAGGTTTGCCAGTGCATTTTCAATTATTGGAGTCCCCACTCTACTGGCTGGCTTGAACTTAAACCTGGTCTTCTTTAGCTTCTCGGGGCCCTGCTCACTCCCAGCTATCCAGACATCGCGGAGCATGTCGAGGCCGGGGACAGCTATAACGAACTCTCCGTACTTCTTAACGAGCCTGTATGTGTAGCGCGTAGGGGCAATAGCGACTGCCACTATAAAGGGGTTTGCCGAGACAACTGTAACCCAGTCAGCGGCCATTACATTGACCTCCTCACCCAGCCTCCCAGAGACTACTAGATATGTTCTGAGGGGGTAGAGCAGCCTGTACAATAGACTCACCACGTAGCATCAATGTAGAGAGAACTAAAAATAATGTAGTGTGTAGGGGAAAAAGTGAAGTAGTGGTGCTAGATATAGGGCTATTTAATAGCGCCTCGCTTTCTCAGCTCGTCGACTAGTGAGAGTATTCCACTTATTAGCAGGTAGATTCCAACTAGAACTCCAACTATTTCTGGGCGTACTAGTATTACAATACCGAAAATTATCATTAGGAACGCTATTATTAATCTCGGAACGCTTATACCGAGGTACTTCTTTAAGAGCTCTTCAGCCTTCTTCTCAGCCATAGCGTTACACCAGTTCACTTCATGGTGAGTGGGCTTAATAAATTTTGCCACGGCATACTCGCGCTCGCAACTAGCTGAGCCACGCCTTTATGATAAGCCTAGTCCTGCTCAGCACTCTCGCTACAAGGTCTGTTACGAGTTCTAGTGCATTATTCAGGCTATAGACTAGTAGTTGCAGAGTGTAAGGCCTAATAGAGTCTCCGAATTCTAGCACTAGCCCCCTATTCTCAGCCTCAATCTCGTCTGCTCTCTCCTCGAGCTCGAGGACTTCTTTAAAGCTCTCTTCGACTTTCTCATACTCTCCCACTACAAAGCTCACCAGGCTCTCTGAGAGGAGAGAGACGCTCCTAGACGCTACGCGCGCCAGCTCCACAAGCCCTCTTCTAACCCTATCTGGGAGTTCTAGAAAAGGCAGTATTGTGAGTTCTCGCGAGGCCTCTTTAATCGCGTCGCCGATCTCGTCGTACATGTTAACTAGTGTTAAAATCTCCTCCTTGAGACCCGGGTCTATACTAGTCTTGGCAACGCCCTCTTCTATTACCGTCTTGTACTCCCCGCTCTTATCGAGAAGTTTAACGACTTTGGAGAGGAGAGCTCTCGCCTCGCCTACACGCATGTCGTTTAGTAGTGTAATAGCCTTGGCGAACTCGCTACTAGCACTCTTAATCACGTCAGCGTAGCTCCTGAACAAGTCAATTAAGTCTCTTGGAAGCACATCTGAGAGCTGTATTTTCAAACTCCGGCCCCCTGTTCTAGGAATTAAGTTTAAACTTAATATTCAGAGTTGGCGTAGAGAGCTCTCAGAGGTGTCCAACTTCGTGGAAGTGAAACTCCCAGATCCAGACAAGTCGTCACCGCTAGGACAGCTCCTCGTTAAGAGGAGGAGTGTTAGAAGGTACTCAGCGAGGCCACTTAAACTAGAGGAGCTCTCACAGATTCTCTGGGCTACCTACGGCCTAGTAAACTCTCGAAGGCGCGTAGTCCCCTCTGCCGGCGCTACTTACCCCGTTGAGGTTTATGTATTCGTGAAGAGCGTTGAGGGCTTAAAACCCGGTATCTACAAGTACAATGAGTATAAACACGCACTCCTGCTACTTAGAGAGGGAGACTACTCGCGGGAGCTCGCCTCAGCGTGTCTAGACCAGGAGTGGGTGTACAAGGCCCCCGTGAACATAGTGCTAGTAGCACTCTACGAGAAGACAACTAGCTGGTATGGTGAGAGGGGCTTTAGGTACATATACATGGAGGCCGGCCACATAGGGCAGAACATATACCTGGCGTGCGCGGAGAGAGGTCTCGGCACAGTAGCTGTGGGGGCTTTTCACGACGAGGAGGTCAAGAGGATTATTGGACTCGGAGACGAGTACATAGTCCTCTACGTGTTCCCCGTGGGCTCGCCTCCCTAGCTTTTTACACCACTAAGGCTTACCAGACTTTGAGAGTATCGCGTCTGGAGTGCTCACTGTGACCGTGGCGTACCTCCTCCTGTGGTACAGCTTAATACTCCTAATGTAGACTAAGTAGTCCGGGTTCTTCAGCGAGACGGGTCTGCTGATTTTCTCCGCGATAACTCTAATAGCGTCCATTGTGTGTGCCGGTAGCCTGGTCTCGGCCCAGAAGAGCCTCCCGTGGAGAGTAACTCTAAAAGTCCTGTCTAGTGGTATTTTAGCGTCAGCGAGCTCAGCCGCTTTAGCCGCTACTTCCTCGACGTAGGGGTTAACCACCGCGTCTACTGGTATAACCCTGTAGAGTACCTGTATTTCCCCAATGTGCTCTCTAAGCGCCTTAATAAACTCGTAGGGGTCCTCGACTCTGAGTAGTATTATAGAGGGTGCTCTGTCAACTAGAACGTAGTTAACACCAGCACGCCTAATTCTGCTAAGCACGAATTTGTAGTTCTCAAGCCCCTGCTCGTGTGTAATAACCACATTGAAGCTCAACTAGAGACCCTCCCACGTTTTCAAAGTACTCAAAGCCAAGACGCTTATTTATACTCGCTTCCTCGAAGAGAAGCCAGCTGAGGCCTACACGGCACTCCAACTAGTTATCGCTAAGCCCGCAAAAAGCCCCTCTCAGAGGCGGCTACTTGTTCTTGAAGGAATTAGTAGGGGCGCTGGGAATTAGAATCTCTGTGGTGAAAACGCGTGAGTGAAGTCGAAGTCTTAAAGTGGGCTCTCGACGAGGTCTCGAGGGGAAATAGAGTAGCACTACTCACAGTTATTGGTAAGGAGGGCAGTGGTCCTCGAGACGTGGGGGCGCTGATGGCTGTGTCTAGTACGGGGTCTAAGTACGGCACTATAGGAGGTGGAGAGCTAGAGGCTATACTAGTTAGAGAGGCCTTGAGTGCTATAGAGGAGAACAGGCCTAGGCGGGTTAAAGTAGCGCTAAGACCCGAGAACGTGCCTGAAGACGCGATTAAGACTAGAATGCTGTGTGGTGGAGTAGTAGAGGTGTTTATTAACGTGATTAACCCAAAGCCGAGGCTAATACTCATAGGCGCGGGTCACGTGGGTAAGCCTCTGGGAGACCTCGCCAATATACTGGGCTTCAGAGTAGTGGTCGTAGATAGAAACCCGGGGCTAGCTAGTAGAGAGAGATACCCCTACGCGGAGAGTATTCTAGTAGGCGACATAGTCGAGGAGCTCGGCAAAATAGAGTTCACTGACAGCGACTTCGCCGCTATAGTCTACGGCGAGGTAGAAACTGACTACAGTGCGCTTAAACACCTCATCACGAGGGGCTTCAGGGGCCACATATGGGCTCTCTGCAGTAAGAGGCGCGCTCAGTGGATGCTCGAGAGGCTAGTAGCAGAGGGCGTCAATTTAGAGAGCGTTAAG
>JAJHQY010000044.1 GCA_020833085.1 Desulfurococcaceae archaeon | reverse complement strand
TTTACCTTCTCCTCGTCTGTGAGGAGCCCGGTTTCAATAATGACTTTCACTGCTCTCACGCCTCTGCTCTTAGCGGCCTCTACTACACTCGCTATGTCGCGCTTAACGTACTCGTAGTCGCGGGATTTAAACGCGTTTATATTCATGACCATGTCGACCTCGCTGACACCGAGCTCAGCGGCCTCTACGGCCTCGTGCACTTTACTCCTCGTAGAGGTGTTTCCGAGGGGGAACCCCACTACAACGCCCACTTCAATACTCCTACCAGCAATTTCCCTCACTCTCTCCACGAGCGAGAGCGGGATCATGAGGAGCTTAAACCCGTACTCTCTAGTGTCATTCACGTACTTCTCAAGCGTCTTGTAGTCCGCGTCTGGCTTTAACAGTGTGTGGTCAATCATTCCAGCCAGTTCTCTGGGCGTAATTCTACTAATAAGCTCCTCTAAGTTCACGCCTCAACACCCGAGTAGAGTATTAGTGAGAGGGGTTTAGACCCAGCTGAGTTAAAAAGCTAGTTCAAAAAGCTACTTCTTCTTGATTCTCTCAGCGTACTCTTCTGGTGTGAGGAGGGACTCGTAGTCCTCTGGATTAGAGGGCTCTATCACCACGATCCAGCCGGCGCCGTAGGGATCTTTGTTCAACAGCTCTGGGCTCTTCTCCAGCTCTCTGTTAACACTCACGACTCTACCAGACACTGGAGCGTAGTACGAGGCAGTGGCCTTAACGGAGTCTATGACTCCCAGCTCCTCGCCTTTTCTCACTACTCGACCTACTTGGGGCAGCTCAACTGCGACTATGTCTTTTAGCTCTTTCTGAGCGTAGTCCGTTATACCCACTCTAATAAGCCCGCTACTCTCTCTCAGAGCCCACTCGTCTGTCTCAGTGTACCTCCTGTCAGTAGCTACGAGGTATGTCTTCCCCTTCGCCTTCACTTCAATAAAGCTCAAGAGCCACACCCCGCGTGTCTACTAGTCGAGGCGGCGTTATTATGCCTCGGCGTGTAGCATTATTTTGAGTAGTCTGACTTCGTCTTCGCGTGTGAGCTTAAAACCGTAGTGGACTTCCAGGAAGTCTTTTCGAAACTCCACTACTCTCTGCCTGACTTCAGCGGGGTCTCTCTTGTCAATTAACACCATTCTGATAAACCTCGCGATCTCTCTCATCTCCCCCTCTTTCATGCCCCACCTAGTGAGCTCCTGGGTGCCGAGTCTCAGTCCACTGGGGTCTTTGACGTCCTCGGGTCTGTCGTAGGGAAGCATGTTCTTGTTGACTATGATATTAGCCTCTTCTAGTAGAGCGGCGCACTTAGAGCCCCTGCCGAGCTGAGAGACGTCTACTGCTACTTGGTGACTGCTCGTGTAGCCGAGGTGCTCGAGTGCTACTTTAAAGCCCTCGGCTGCGAGAGCCTCTGCTAGTGCTTTCGCGTTCCTCACTACTTGCGCCGCGTAGTCTCTACCCCAGATCTTCATTTCAATAGCCGTCACGGCCGTGGCGGCGAGTCTGTGTAAGTGGTGATTAGAGACAAACATTGGAAATACTACTTTACCTATCTCCTTGTAGTCCTCCTCGCTACTAGTCGCTATGAGCCCTCCCTGCGGTCCCGGGAAGGTCTTGTGAGTAGAGGACGTTATGATGTCAGCGCCCTCTTTAAGCGGGTTCTCCCAGACACCTCCAATAATTAAGCCCAGTACGTGGGCGACGTCGTGTATGACCTTAGCGCCCACGGCGTGAGCGGCTTCGGCTATCTCTCTAGTCGGGTGTGGGAACAGGTAGAGGGAACCTCCGAGAGTAACTATTTTCGGCTTGACCTCCTCAATGAGCTTAACGGCCTTGTCGACATCTATGTTCCAGTTCTCCAAGTCTACTGGCAGCTCAATCTGCTCTACTCCGAGAGCTCCCAGTGTCCCGTATCTAGTGTGGCTGACGTGAGCGCCGGCCTGCACCGGAGCCACTGCCGCCTTGTCTCCCGGCTTCGTGAAGGCCCTGAAAGCAGACGCGTTCGCGGTTGTCCCGCTTATCGGCCTGGGGTCGACGTAGGGCGTCCCGAGGAGCTCGCCCATGAGCTTCTGGACTTTCACTTCGAGCGCGTCAACGTACTTTAACCCCTGGTAGAACCTCTTGTAGGGCTTGCCCTCGGCGTACCTGTGCATAGAGTCATTGAGGTATACTAGCATCGCTAGAGGGGACATGACGTTCTCGCTGGCAATCATGTTTAAGCAGTAGCGCTTTCTCCACACAGTGTGGTTTATTGTGAGCTCAACTACCTCTCTCAAGTCAGGGTAGAGCTGAGTCAGCGCGTCTAACCCCGTAGACTCGCCGTACTCGTACACAGCGAGCTCACCAATACTCGTAACACCGTTAAAGTGTAAAAATACTTTTGCAGCGCTCTCGCTGGAGTGGGACTCGCCGCGGGAAATCACTTCTTGATGAACGGGAAGTCGACTATTCTAGCCGGGTACTTCTTGCCTCTAATGTCTACTTCCACCTCCTCGCCGATCACAGCGTATCTGGTGTCTATGTACGCCATGGCTATGCCCCTATTCAGTACTGGAGAGTAGCAGCTACTCGTGACCCAGCCCACGTAAACGTCCTCTACGTAGACTCCACTCCCCTCTCTCGGGAAGAGCCTGCCGGCCTCTTTGCCCATTCTCAATCCCAGTCTAACCCACCTAACACCCTCGCGCCTACAAGCTCTCAGAGCCTCTTCCCCGACAAACCCCCTCTTCTCCCAGGTTATAGCGCCCATGCCGTACCTCAGGCTCACAGCGCAGGGGAATTTAACCGGGTCTTCCCCGTACTCGTGACCTCCGAGCACAAAGCCCATTTCTATTCTCAGAGTGTCGCGTGCTATTAGGCCGGCCGGCTTAACCCCCCTAGCCACTAGGGCCTCGACGAGCTTCTTGATCTCTCCGTGCTCACCCCACACCTCGAAGCCGTCTTCACCCGTCCACCCACTCCTGCTAACCAAGTAGACCCTCGCCCCCGCTACTTCCTCGTTGAGTCTGAACTCGAGCGGCTTGAGGTCGCCGGCCCACTTCGCGCCGAGAGACTCCATTAACTCGACTGACTTCGGGCCCTGAATAGCCAGCATAGAGTACTTCTCGGTCAAGTCAGCGATCTCTACTCTAAAACCCCTCTCGGAGATAACTCGCTTAAAGTACTCGAGCATCTTCTCCCTGGCCAGCGCGTTGGGGACTAGTAGCCACTCCTCTTCACTAATCTTGTACAGCATTTCGTCGTCTCTAACTCTAGCCAGCTCTGTTAAAGCCAGTGTGGGGCCGCTCATAAAGCCCTCTTTTACTCTCGAGAGGTCCTTCGTGTACACGTACTGTATAAAGGGCACTACGTCGGGGCCTCTGAGAGCTATTCTCCCCATGTGAGACACGTCGAAAAACGCCACGCTAGTTCTAACAGCCATGTGCTCCTCTATGGCACTAGTGTACCTCATTGGGACTTCCCAGTCGCCGAAGAGCCCCGGCTCAGCTCCAAGTGCCTCCACGTAGAAGTCTAGTAGTGGTATGCGCCTAGTCACGTCTACCCCTCTCTACTCACAGAGTGCGGGGGCTAAATATATACTAAGGCCCCTGTGATATTAGAGTGGTGTGTGTTTTTGAGCTCGCCTCACCCCTGGATACCGAGCTCCACACTCGAGCAAGTAGAGAAGATGTTAAAGACCATTGGCGTTAAGAGCGTTGAGGAGCTCTTCAGTGACATCCCGCGCGAAATACTACTCACTCGCGAGGCGTGGGAGAGCCTCGAGATAGGGCTTGGAAGGCCTGTCTCCGAGGTGGAGGCTAAGAGAATCGTGGAGGAGAAGCTCTCCAAGAACACTAAGCTGAGAGCGCCGCCCTTCCTCGGCGGCGGCGTCTACCCGCACTACGTCCCACCACTAGTCAAGTACATAGTTTCTCGCGGAGAGTTCCTCACAGCCTACACGCCGTACCAAGCCGAGATCTCTCAGGGCTTAATGCAGGCGCTCTTCGAGTACCAGAGCTTAATGGCAGAGCTACTAGACATGGACGTCGTTAACGCGTCTATGTACGACTGGGGCTCGGCAACAGCCGAGGCTGTGCTAATGGCGCTCAGAGTCAACAAGGGCAGGAGGAAGGTTGTTATACCGGCTAACATGAACCCCTTCCACAGGAGAGTCGTGGAGACCTACACGTGGCCTCACGGCGTCAAATTAGAGGTAGTGCCCTACGAGAGGACTACTGGGGCTATTGACGTCGAGAAGCTCAAGTCACTAGTAGACAGCGACACGGCGGCTGTCTACGTGCAGTACCCTAACTTCTTCGGAGTAATAGAGCCCGAGGTGAAGGCGGTGGGCGAGATCGCTCACGAAAAGGGGGCTCTCTTCATTACAGGAGTCTACCCCATAGCACTGGGGTTGCTAAAACCGCCAGGAGAGCTCGGAGCGGACATAGCCGTGGGGGAGGGCCAGCCACTGGGGCTGGGGCTAAACTACGGCGGCCCCTACCTCGGCGTGTTTGCTACTAGATACGACATGAACCTCGTGAGGCAGATGCCGGGCAGGATAATAGGCCTGGCTGAGAGCGTGCGCGGTGAGAGGGGCTTCGCCATGATCCTTCAGACCAGGGAGCAACATATTAGGAGGGCTAGGGCGACGTCTAATATCTGCACAAACGAGGCGCTCGTGGCCATTGCGGCCGCTGTGTACCTCTCTAT
>JAJHQY010000004.1 GCA_020833085.1 Desulfurococcaceae archaeon | reverse complement strand
TACTCCTTGATGGAAGAGATTATAGAAATCCAGAGTATCCAAATGGCTTCTACATAGGGCCAACTATACTTGAAGATGTAACTCCAGATATGAAAATTGCTCGTGAAGAGATCTTTGGTCCTGTAGCTAACTTATTAAGAGCAAAAAGCCTAGATGAAGCGATCGAGTGGATTAACAAGAATACATATCACCACTCAGCAGCTATATTTACTCGTAGTGGTAAGTGGGCTAGAGAATTCATGCATAGAGTTTACGTGGGTAACGTAGGAGTAAATGTTGGAATAGCAGCACCCGTGGGCTGGTTCCCATTTGGCGGTAAGAGGTTATCAGGTCTAGGAAGTCATCACCCACAAATCGATGTAGTAGACTTCTTCACAGATAGAAAAGTAGTTATAGTGAGATGGTGGTAATTTTTCTAAACTCGATTTTTAACATCTACATACTTAGTTTCTAAAACGCTATAACAGTTTCTGTCTTAAAGTATTCTTGAAGGTGTCATTGTGAAATTTACTTATTTCCCTTTAACTACGGAGGTAAAAGTGTTTGGAACTGCCTCAAGATATATACAAGGCCCAGGTGTAATTAAAAGCATTGGTAATGTTCTCTTAGAGTATGGAATTAAAAGACCACTTGTTCTAGGAGGTGAGACTGCTATAAAGATTACTGAGAAACACGGGTTATTCAGATCCCTGCAGGAGGCGAGAATATCCTATGTTAAGGATTTTTTGGGTAAATCCCCCTGCGGACCTGAATGCTGTGATGAGGAGATTAATAGGTTAAGTAGTATAGCTAGAGAGAGTGAGTGTGACGCTGTTATTGGTATTGGTGGTGGTAAAGCTATTGATACTGCGCGAGCTGTTGCAGGTGAACTAAGAGTTCCTGTTATAATGGTTCCAACAATAGCGTCTACAGATGCTCCTTGTAGCGCGGTATCAGCTATATACACCTGCGATCACGTCTTTAAAGAGTACAGGTTTTTCCCTAAAAATCCCGATGTGGTCTTAGTGGATACACAGATCATAGCTGAAGCCCCCACAAAGTTTCTCGTGTGTGGAATAGGCGATGCACTAGGTAAATACGCAGAAGTACCCTCATGTCTGAGAACTAATACTAATAATCTCCTTTCAAAACCACTACGAGGAAAGTCTACATTACTTGCTGTGGCAACATATAATCTCGTGATCTCTACGATATTCACTTATGGGGAAGAAGCTGTAGAGAGTGTTGAAAGAAGCGCTGTTACACCAGCTCTCGAGGCAGTCGTAGAAGCCATAATTCTACATAGTCAAATAACCTTTGAATGTATAGGTCACTCAGCAGCACGCTCAATTTACAATGGCTTTACAGCTCTAAGACAGCTACCTAAGTATAAAAACAGAGAATTCCCATGTCATGGAGAACTGGAATTCTTTGGAGCACTAGTAGAAATGGTTATGGATGGTTATCCTAGAGAAGAAATTGTAAACTTAATGAAATTTGCACATAGGGTAGGATTAAGTATAAACCTCGATGAATTGGGATTTTCAGATATAGATGAAAACGAATTAATACTAATAGCTAAAAAAGCCACATTGCCAGGGGAGACAATACATAATAAACCATATAGGGTTACACCAGAACGAGTAGTAGATGCTATGAAAATAGCGAACACTATTGGTATTGAAGTGGCAAAACAGCACCCAATAAGAAAAATTCAAAAAGTAACCTGAAGTTACATGGAGTTTTAGTACTCCTCTAATTACAACTATAACCGGCAAGTATTACTTAACCTAGCTTTACTTTTCCTTGTTCGTGTTCACTCTCCTCTCTGGGTTCTTTAAAACCCGTATACCCTACTCTGGGCCTACATAGTGTGTACTAGAAATTGTCTCTACCAAGCTCAATAATTACTTTATCGCTCTCCGCGTGATCCAATATTGCTAGTAACACGCGGTTTTCACGCTATACACATCTCTATGGATCAACCTAGGAGAGCGTCGAGGTATATCATTACGTAGAAGCCTAGGAAGAATCCCACTGTAGCGATTTTTCTGTATGTAGACGCCTCGTGTAGTATTTCTGGCAGTATTTCCTCTACTACTATGTACGTCATTGCCCGGCTGAAAACCCCATTCCCACGCCGAGTACGCCAGTAGCGTAGGAGAATACTAGTGCCCCTGTAACGGCCATTAACGTCTCCACTAGGCCTGTGAGTAATCCCGTAGCAAACCCCTTTAACTTACTCCCCCAGAGCACTGCGAGAGGTAGCGCCACGGCAATACCCTCCGGAACGTCCTG
Organism: Desulfurococcaceae archaeon; assembly: GCA_020833085.1. The sequence continues at coordinate 19,392 of JAJHQY010000004.1, read as the reverse complement.
TAAGCCTATTGCTAGCGCGGTGGCGAAGCCCAGCCTCTCACTCAGTGCAGTTGAGACTCCAACAGCTAGACCTTCAGGCACGTTGTGTATTGCAACTGCGAGGGCTATTAGCACGGCTTTTTTAAGTCTTCTCCTAGCGTGCTCGGGGCCCTCGTAGCCCACTACGAGGTGTTCGTGCGGAATAAGAGCGTCCATTGCGGCTACTACTAGCGCGCCGAGAACAAAGCCGATACTCAAGTCCAAGTAGAGACCCATTTCAAGACTGGGAATAATGAGGCTCGTAAAGCACGCAACAAGCATAATTCCAGCTGCAAACCCCATTGAGAAGTCTAATCCCCACTTAGGTATCTTCAGGCTCGTAAACGCGACTAGGGACCCGAGCCCTGTGAAGCCGGCGAGAATTAAACCATTAACGAGAGCACTAGACACTACGCTACTTAAACTCACAGAGCACACCTAGTTTGCACTCAGTAATTATCAGTGACATGTTAAGCAGAGCGGTGCTTAAAACAGGATTTCACTGCGAACTAGGTGAGAGATCAGGTCTTTCACGGTTTCGTCTAGTAGACTCGAGCTCTACTTCGAGTAAAGGGTCTTACCAGAGGAGTGGAATTGCGAGCTCTTAAAGTACACTAAGAGATTTTAGAGTTTACGTGGCTGTACAAGTAGTAGTGAGAGCGCTGAGAGCGGCACCGTAGTTAACTAGAGCTTCATGGAGGTGTGTTTGCGTGTACTTCAGAGCGGGCAGTACTCTACTCGCTCACTTCACTCTGATCTTATTTATTTTCGGCTGGCTAAGCCCACTAGCGAGTACTCCACGCTACTTCACGTGTAGAGTACAGCTCTTAGCCGTCTCGGGGGGTGAGGGGCTCACTATTCCCGGCGAGATTACTATTTCGACTAGGGGGGCTGGTGCTATTTCAAGTACTGGTGTGAGTAGAGATGTGCTGGTGTCATTTAAACTCGCCTTGATATACGCGTCTATCACGACGGGAGTGGACTACAAGTCCTACAACTACTACTTAAAGATAGGCGGCGACGTGAAAGGACTAAGTGCAACACTACTCTTCTACACTACTCTCTCACACATGTTGAGCAAGGGCACTTGTCCGCAGGGTGTTTCGGCTACCGGGATTATTGGTCCCGGTGGAGTAATCGGGGCTGTGGGTGGCTTAGAGCAAAAACTCAGAGCGGCGGCCGCGGGGAATATAACTCTAATTTACGCTCCGGGAGTTCAGCGAGACCTATTCAACTACACTTCTGTAAACGTGAGAGGCGTGTACACAATTTACGATCTAGGCTACACCCAGCGGAGTGAGGGGCTCAGCGACTTCTACCAGCTAGTTACCACTACTCAGATGCTCTTCAAGTCCGTGTACGAGAACTTATCTAGTACAGCTAGTGTCGTCTTGAGTGAGCTAGAGTCGTTAAACTGGAGTAGCGAGTACACCGCTACTGCGCGCGAGAAGCTGAGAGAAGCTGGTCTAGTAGCCGAGCGGGGTAAGTACTACGTGGCGGCCTCGCTCGCGTACTCGGCACTAGTTAGTGCAGAGATCTCCAGGCTACTGTACACTTACGAGACGCGGTCAGGAGGTGTACTGGAAGTCGTGAATAAGACGGCTTCGAGTGTGCTGGCTACAGCTAGTATAGTTAAAAGTGAAATTACTAGTCTACTAGAGGACGCCGCTAAGAGCGGAGTAGTAGACCCTGTATACCTCGATTTACTGATTACAGCGTACGCTAGAGCTAGTGAGGCGGAGGAGTACGCGCGCGCTACGAGTAGACTTGTAGGAGACTTAAACGCGCTCATTGTAAGTACAGCTGTAGCGAAGGCCCGTCTTCTCTCAGCGTATGGCTGGCTTACTGCCGCGAATAGTACTCGTAGTGCACTCAAACTCGACAGGCTAGTCAACGCGAGCAACATAGTGTACCTCAGTAAGCTAGCACGGGGATTTCTGAGTGAGCACTTAGAATACCTCTCTCTACTAGGCTTCACTGCGAGTATTAGTCTGAGTGAAACGAGTAGTATTAGTGAGCTCTTAGAGGTGTTCAGCGCGCTGCTAGAAATCTCGAGACTAATTTACTCACCTTCAAACACAGTGTTTATACCAACAAGTAGAGAAGTCGTCGAAGACCTCGTAGAGAACTTAAAGAGACTTGTCGAGAACTACGCAGTCCTCTACAACTACGTACCACTATCAACACTACTTGTCCTCGACCTCGCCGAGTACTACTTGAATACAGGTGCCGACGCCTCAGACGTGATCTCATCTGTCTACTCGGAGCTCCCGAGAGTAGCACTATACGCCTACATGTCTATTGTTAGAGCTCGCGAGGCCGTGTACAGAGAATACTCCGGGCTACAAGCGAGAGCACTAGTTGTAGTGGCAGTCGCGGTCGGAGTAGTAGTCAGTGTAGTCCTCGTGTACTACTTGAAGAGGGGGGCGGAGCAGTCCACTTAGCTGTCTAGTCCGCGGCTCTCCTAGTAGACTACTCTACTCTAAGCTGACTTAAGCTCGACTAAGTCTAGTTCAGGAGTAGGTGAAGCGAGCTAGTGCGTGTTAATAAGTGTGTTTAGCGAGTGTAGTTTAGTGGTGATGACTTCGGCGGGCTTGATGGAGCTGGTGACAGGTGCGGTCGTAGCTGACTACCTGGCTGTTAGTCTAACTCCTTCGCGCAGTAGCTTCCTGTACTGGTACTTGAAGTAGAGTACTGAGAGCGCGAAGAAGACTACTGAGTAGACTCCGCCGTAGAGGCGCGTCTCCTCGGCGCTGAGTAGTAGTGGCGTCTCCAGCAGGGAGTGTCTAATTAACTCAGCTGGGTAGCTGAATGGCGTGAATAGCGCGAGTAGCTGTGCGGGTCTTGGTAGCCTAGCTAGTGGCGTTAAGCCCCCGGTAGCCACTGGCAGTACGAAGCTCACTAGCTCTACCACGCCTCCAGAAGCCCCAGTTGAGAGTACTGTCCCGCCGAGTACTAGCGCGTAGCCGAGTAGCGTTAGTAGGAGTAGTGCGAAGCCGTAGAGAAATAGCACGGGGTTTCTGACTACTAGTAGTGGGGGGCTGAGGATGAGTGCGAGGAGCAAGTAGGTAACAGACAGCGTTATTGCAATCCACGCGAGGGATACTGGGAGTATTCCGAGGTAGTGTGGCAGAAACCCACTACCAGACGCGATGTAGTACTCTAGTCTACCGTCATTAATCATCCACCTCAACTCCACAGCCCAGTCCCACGTCGCGACCGAGTAGAATAGAAAGATCATTACGCCAGTGAAGATCTGGGCTGATACGTGAGCGGGGTCGCTGCCCGGCTCGGCGAATAGCGAGGCTGGTAGAGTGAAGAGTAGTATCCAGAGAGCGATGCCCACAAGCCCGTAGACTATTCCCCTACTCCGAGCTAGCTCTGAGAGCGCGTAGGCTTTTAGAACAGCGTGAGCCCTCCTAGCTAGTTTTAACACCCTCTCTCACCTTCCTCTTCTCCCAGAGTACTAGGCTCTTTCTACTAGCAGGCGTGTATAGTAGTGCGAGGAGGACTCCCGTAGCTAGTAGTAGAACAGTCGGCTCGTCTACTAAGCCCAGGAGAATTCTCTGAATAGACTCGACTATGTGTGAGGATGGGAGAGCGTAGCTGAGTAGCCTAGCTACTAGTGGCATGTAATATCTCGGGTAGTAGACACCGAGTAAAACTATAACTAGGGGCCTCACAATATTCAGTGCTCTCCAGCTCTCGCCGAACGCGTGTAGAAGTCCTGATGTGAGTATACTTGGAGGGATCATTGTGAAAACGCCTACTACAACTAGTAGAATTACGAGCAGAGCTAGTGGAATCCCCGCGAGCCCGTACTGGTAAACGTAGAGTGGTACTAGGCTAGTCGAGCCAATTAATACAACGAGCGAGGCTCTAGGTAGAGGCATAACTGAGAACAGTAAGAGCTTGTTCACAGGTGACGCGAAGACGTATGGTAGAGTTCCAATCCACGCCTCCCATATAGGCCTCCAGAGTACGTCGTCAATACAGATCATGAGGGCCATGACCGTGAAGCCGGCTGTGATCAGGAACAGCGCCGGGTTAACGCCCACTCTCTCCTCGAAAACCCTCGGCGAGCCGGTCCCGCAACCTACTAGTAGAATAAAGCCCGTGAACACGTAGGGGTACAGTATCAGCAGTACTAACTCGCTCTTCCTCCTAATCATCTCTGCGTACACTAGCTTGTACTCGGCTCTCACAAGGTCTAGTACTCTCACAGAGACCCCTCACTGAAGTATATAAACACGTCTTCTAGAGTGGGCTCTTCTACTCTAGCTGAGACGAGGTCAAATCCGCTGGAGATAAGCCTCTTCACAACCTCGTTGAACACCTCCTCAGGCTTCTTCACGTGTACTCTAATACTGTAGAAATCGCCCTCCTCAGAGATCTCGTATTTTAAGCCTAGATCTCTCATAGCGCTTTGAAGCTTCTCGCGCGATCCGCCGCGGAGAACTAGAGTTAAGACTTTTAGTCTCGGCAACTTGTCTTTGAGCTCCTGAGGCGATCCGCTAGCCACCACTTGACCTCTATTTATTAGTAGAATTCTATCGCAGACAATCTCGGCTTCAAACATATTGTGCGTAGTGTAGAGAACAGCTTTTCTCTCCTCGCGAGCGAGTCTCTTTACTAGCTCTCTAATTCTCCTAGCACTAGGAGGGTCTAGGCCTAGTGTAGGCTCGTCTAGTAGTAGTACTGGAGCGTCGCTCAGTAGTGCTCTAGCCAGGCTCAGCCTAGCTCTCATTCCCAGACTAAACTCCTCGAAGAGCTTGTAGTCGCCTCCGAGCCTGTCCAGCTCCAGTAGCCTCATTAAGTACTCTATTCTCTTCTCAGCGTACTCCTTGTCGAGACCGTAGAGAGCGGCAAAGTACTCTAGGTTTTCGCGGCCAGTAAGCTTCCCGTAAAACCCCCGCTCAACGGTGAGCATGAGCCCAATGCGCTTTCTGACCTCGCCGGGCTCTTCGACGACGTTGTAGCCGGCGACGTAGGCCTCGCCCTCGTCTGGTAGTAGCAGAGTCGCGAGGATCTTTATAGTCGTGGTTTTTCCCGCCCCGTTTGGCCCCAGTAGCCCGACTACCTCGCCGTAGTCTACTGTAAAGCTCACGCCTCGAAGAGCCTCTACTACCTCTACACTCGACTTAAAGAGGCCTTGTCTCTTCTTGACGCGGTACCTCTTAACTAGACCCCTGACTTCAATAGCTCTGCTCAAGTGGAAGTCTCACCGAGTAAGCACATGCTCGCCTGAGAGAGTAGAGTGCACGCTGAGAAATATATGGCTTCCCCCGGTCCTAGCGAGGTACGAGGGCGCTCATAGCCATTGAGAGGAGTAGCGTGGCTGGAAAGCCCACCACCCACATAGCGAAGACTCTAATTACAGTCTTAGTGTTAACGTAACCCCTCCCCCTCGCGAGGCCCACTCCTATAATAGCCCCCGTTATAGCCAGCGTCGTGGAGGAGGGCAGGCCCATTCTCGTGACTAGTAGCATTGTGAGGGCTGTGCTCAGCTGGGCGGCGAAGCCGGCCTCGGGGGTCAGCGGAGTGATCCTCTCAGCGAGGGTGCCGAGGACTCTATACCCCCACCTCAGCATTCCGAGCGCCATTACCAAGCCCGACGCGAAGAGAACTAGTCTCGAGGTCCTCGCATCTAGGGCCCCTCCAGCACCCACTTCGCTCACAACTAGTTGTAGTAGTCCAGCTGAAGCCCCCACGTCGTGCGCGCCGTGACTGAGAGCGGCTAGCGACGTCGAGACTAGGAGTAAGTGCCTGTTAACAGCATACCTAGCCTCGTGGAGGCTTCCCGGTACTCTCTTCTCGAGTACTGCTGCGTAGAGTACTGTAGCGGGAATGGGGGCTAGTAGTGACGCTAGAGTTGCTAGTATGTCGCCAACACTGCTAACTAGTACTAGTAGCACAGCGACTGCGCACACGTAGAGTAGAGCTGAGGACAGCACTAGTAGTCTCTTAGTCTCCCTCGCGCGCGAGAGTGCTGTAGTGTAGAGCCTGTACAGTACTATTGAGAGGAAAATCGCTAGTAGGAGTGTTGAAGGCCACGAGAAGAGTATTGATGCGAGCACGCTCCAATTCAGCTTGTGAAAGCCCAGAACTACTAGTCCAAACCCCACTACACTGCCAATAGTAGCCTGAGTGACGCTGAGAGGCACTCTGAGATACGTAGCTATAAACATCCAGAGAGTAGCTGAGGCGGCTATTACTAGCACTCCGGCTAGTAGTTTCTCCCCGCTCAACTCTGCGGGGTTAATAATGCCCCTCGTAATAGTCGCAGAGACGTAGTGCCCCAGCAGCGTCGCCCCCGCTATCTCGAAGAGAAAGGCTAGTTGAAGCGCTCTCTTAGCGCTAATACTCCTAGCTCCCACAGCGGCGCCAATAACGTTACCAGCGTTGTTAGCTCCGTTAATCCACGCAAGCACCAGTGCCAGCGCGGCGCCAGCGTAGAGTAGCACGGCGCTGACCACGGTTACCGCCTATATAGCGTGTATAGCTGTATGTACTAGTCATGTAGGTATGTACTGGCTATATAAGTACGTGCATGCGTTAAAGGTTTTTAAGCCCTACGAGTGCTCCGCCTAATCACGGCTTTCCGCGACTACTCTCACTGAGTGCTATGTCGCTGTGTAATACTTTTAAAGTCGATGCGCCTCCTTGTAGAGTAGGTGGTGTTATTGGAAATTGAAGGCGTAATAGTCGTGACTACAGACACTATCCCGGGCTACAGAATCAAGGAAGTTAAGGGACTAGTTGTGGGGGTGGCCGCGAGGTCTTCGCACTTTGGAAGAGACTTGGCGGCTCTACTTAGAAATATTGCTGGAGGTGAAGTCAAAGAGTACGTAGAGCTCCTCAATAGAGCTAAAGAAGACGCTATTAGGAGAATGGTGCAGGAAGCCAAGGCTAAGGGGGCTAATGCTGTAATAGGGTTTAGATTAGCGACGACGAATATTAGTGCCGGCGTGGCTGAGCTCTACGCTTACGGAACAGCCGTAGTAGTTGAGAAAGAGCAGAAGTAGTAGTCAGAGAACTAGTAGTTACCGCGTAGACTAGACACGGGTTTCCCCGAGGCGGTCATTTGTAGTTAGCTGTAAATAGTTTTAAGTATTTCTTTGCCCCGGGGTCCCCGGGCTATTAGGGCTCCACGTAACCCGCAAGCCCTTCATCCGCGCTGAGAATAGCTACTTAAATACTAAAAATCACCACCCGCAAGCAAACCCCTATAGAGAAGCTAATGCCAGATAAGCAACAGCCACTCACAATTAACTACAAGCTAATTATAGATCGGTCGCGGATTACTTGAGTCTGGGTCTAGGGTAGAGTCCCGCTTATACAGGCCAGAAATCTTATAAACCACTCCCGCACTCCATAGTTTAGTGTTAGTGTAATACTATGAGGAGGGGCTTTTAGCTATGAGTGTGGCTGTTCAGGCGGCTGTTCTTACTGTAATAGGCGTAATTATTCACTTAGTGGGCGTAGCACTCTACTTTATAGCTAAGCGGAGAGAGGGTCTGCTCTTAACGCTACTAGGCGGGCTCTGGACACTCGCTATGGTGATATTCTATATTTACAGCACACTAGGATTCTACGGCGCTGTCGGGCTGAGAGCGGAGTCTCCAGGACCCGCTGTAACTACGACACTGGGCTTTATAATACTGATCATCGGGATAATCGTAGCTGTGCGGCTAGCTAGGAGGGGTGGTGTGATGTGAGCGGAAGACCAGCTGGTCTGTGGGCTCTGAGCATAATAATAGGCTTACTGTTCGTAGCGCTGTTTATCTACATAGCGTATGACATTGTAACTAAGGGTCTTACTAACTGGTCTGAGTGGGTTATTTCAGCGCCATTCATAAAGCTGGGGAGGACGTTCTGGTTTGTAGTGGCCGGTATACTCTGGGTTATTGGAACAGCACTCTTCTTCATGGAAATAGCCGGCTACACGGTGACTCGCGAGTTTAAAATAGTGAGAAACCGCGTGAAGTGGGATGCTGTAGACGTGACGATAACTGCTCTCGCGGCGGCTATTTACGGCGGCTCCCTCGCCGCTACGGGTGGGCTACCGGTAATTCCCGGCTTCACGTGGCTGAGACCCGGTAACTCCTTAGCGCCTCTCTTCGGAATACTCTTCGGCGTGCCCGGAGCGCTGGGTACAGCAATAGGCAATTTCATAGCTGACGCGTTAACAGGCTATTTGAGTATTGGTAGTATTGGCGGCTTTGTAGGGAACTTCTTAATAGCCTACATACCCTACAAGTTAATGACTGATCACAGCTTTAGAACACCCAGGAGCATAGTAGAGTACTATATCTGGGGCGCAGTAGTCAGCAGTATATACTGCTCACTCTACATATCGTGGTGGCTAGACGCGCTAGAGCCCGTTATAGGCCTCCCGCGGGCTATGGTGTGGGGCTGGTTCGCTCCCTGGGTGATATTTAACAACGCAATAGTGACCACTACTATAACGCCAATACTAGGCTACATACTGTACCCGCCAATTAAAATGCGTGGACTCTTCTGGAAAGACAGGTTAGCGTGAGTAGCCCCACGATCTTTTTTAAACTCCAGCCTCTTACTCTATACTTAACTCCTCTCAACTCGTAAACTAGTCTGTGTAGTGGTGGTGACTTCGCGTGATTATAGGTGTGAGGGGTTATGTGATTACATTTGATCAGAGTGACAGGTGTTTTCGAGATGGGCTTATAGTCGTGGACTCGGCACGTGGAGTAATTTTAGACGTGGCTGAGTACTCTAGGGGCTTGGAGTACAAACCCGAGGTTATTATTGGGGGTGAGAACTACCTCGTAACACCCGGTCTCGTTAATACTCACACTCACATATCAATGTACCTCTTCAAGAACACTCCTATCAGGGAGACTGGTTTCAAGTGGCTTGGCAGAGTCTGGAAAATGGAGTCTTGCCTTAAGCCGAGACACGTCTACTACGGAGCGCTGGCCGGAATAGCCGAGCTCTTGAAGAGCGGTGTTACTCTATTTGGAGACATGTACTTCTACGAGGAGAAGGTCGCGAAGGCGTCTATAGAAGCGGGTATTAGAGCCTCTCTCAGCCTCGGTGTAATTGAGCTGTATGAGGGGCCTCCAAAACACAGTATCAGGGAGTCTATTCAGCTCGCCGAGAAGTACAGAGAACACAGCCTCGTGAGGGGTTTAATTGGAGTTCACTCACTCTACTCAGTAACACCCGAGAGTATTAGAGAGGCTAGTGAGGCGGCGTCTCGCTTGGGGCTGAGAGTACACATACACTTCGCGGAGTCTCTAGATGAGGTCAACTACATTAAGGAGAAGTACGGGGCCACGCCGGCAAAACTCGCAGAGAGCCTTAAACTACTAGAGTCAAGGCCACTACTAGCACACGCAGTCTACTTGAGTGATGAGGACTTAGAGCTACTAGCTAGGTACAAGCCGTACATTTCATACTGCCCATTTACAATTATGAGCTGGGGTTCTGGTGTAGCTCGAGTCGTGGAGCTAATTGAGAGGGGCGTTGAAGTGACTCTAGGCACAGATGGGCCCTTAACAGCTGGCTTTATGAGCCCCCTCTTCGAGGCGAAAGTGGCTATTGCGGCTCAGAGCAGTAAGTACAGTAGACCACTAGCTCTCGACCCCTACACTCTACTCAAAAACAGCACTACTAGTGGCGCGCGGAGTCTTGGGTGGAGTGATGTGGGGGTGCTGAGTCGCGGCTACAGAGCCGACATCGTGGTGTGGAGAACCCCCTACAGGGTCTCGCACTTAGACCCCCGCACAGTAGTGTTTAGTCTAGTATACGATTTCCCGCTTTACAGGCCGGAGTACGTCTTAGTTAATGGTAGACTCGTACTCGCTGGTAACAGTGTTCTAGGCGTTGACCTGAACGAGGTCTACAATAAGCTAGAAGAAGTCCGCGGCGAGCTCGAGGTGTGCGCTGCGTGAGCGGAGAGATCGGGTTGTACTACGAGCGGGACACAGTAATACACAGACTGGACCCGAGAGTTAAGTTAGCGTGGTTTCTACTAGCACTAGCGGCTTCTATAGTGACGCAGTATGATGGTAGTGTGGGCGTGCTGGTCTTCTTGACTCTAGTCGCCGGCCTCGTGCTCGCGAGGCTCTCACTCCTCAGACTACTACTCACGATCGTCTACAGTATAGTGTTCTTTGTAGTCACGGTACTAGTGTGGGCTAGTTACTACCAGAATGTTGGGCGAGAGCTGTTCTACTTGTCTTTTGCTAATTTGAGAGTAACGGACGTGGGGCTCTTGGTCGGCACGGGCAAGTTCTTTCTCATTATAAACCCCATAATCGCGATGATAATATTCTTCTCTACTGTTAAGCCATACGACCTCGTGCAGACATTCGAGAAGCTGAGACTGCCCTACAAGGCTGGATTCGCCCTCTTCCTCTCACTACGACTACTACCACTCACTTTTAGAGAGATCAAGAATATTATTGACGTGCAGAAGTCCAGGGGCATAGAGGTAGACTCGCGCAACCCAGTTAAGAGAGTAGCTTACACAATACCGGTCTTTATACCTCTAATTATTAGAATTATGAGTCTCACCTGGGAGACTAGTATTACGCTAATGGTGAGGGGTTTCGGGGCTTCTAGTAAGAGGACCTACGTCAAGCCGCTCAAGTGGACTAGGAGGGACACAGCGGCACTAGCACTCTTACTCCTCGTGTACTCCTCAATTATAGTTCTCAAGTTAATGGGCTTCTCGCTCTATACTTACTTGCAGAGGTGAGGAGTGTGCCTGCGCCGGCGGTCGAGATCAGGGACTTGTGGTTTAAGTACGCCGGAGCCAGCGAGTGGACTCTCAGAAATCTCAACTTGAGAGTAGAAGAGGGCGAGTTCGTAGTCGTAATGGGGCCTTCGGGGTGTGGTAAGTCCACGCTACTCTACATACTCACAGGCATTATTCCAAACATGATTAAAGGAGAGATACGGGGAAGTGTGTACGTTCTCGGTAGAGACGTACTGAAACTGCCTCCAAGTGAAATAGTGAAAAATGTGGGTTTTGTTTTCCAGAACCCAGACTCTCAGATAATAATGCCCAGTGTCTACGAGGAGGTTACTTTTGGACTAGAAAACATGGGGTTACCGCCAGACGAGATCTCGCGAATAGCTCGCGAGGTGCTCGAGTACACGGGTTTGTGGGAGAAGAGAGATCTCTCTCCGTGGAGCCTCTCAGCCGGTGAGAGGCAAGTCCTCGCAATAGCCTCCGCGCTAGCGCTTAGACCCCGCATACTAATACTAGATGAGCCCACGTCTATGCTGGACCACAAGGACACTATGAGAGTCTTAAAGCTAATTTCAAAGCTCAAAGAGGAGCTCAAAATGACTATTATTGTAGTAGAGCACAGAATTGAGTGGGCTGTTGAAGTAGCAGACAGAGTAGTCATTATGGAGAACGGGGAGTTCATAGCTCAGGGGACTCCCGCAGAAGTGTTCTCGAGGGTAGACGTTATTAAGAGGAGCGGTGTGCGCCCGCCTATGATAGCAGAGGTCTTTTACTACTTAATTGAGCGGGGCTGTAGAGTAGATCGCATACCAGTCACTGCGAGAGAGGGGCTCGAGGTGCTGTCTAGAGTGCTCTCTAGAGGTGTCTGTGCGTGAGCGAGCCTCTAATTAGCGTTGAAAACGTGTGGTTTAAGTACACGAAGAAGCAAGACTGGGTGCTGAGAGGAGTAAGCCTGGAGATTAAGCGTGGAGAGTTCATTGGGGTTATCGGGGAGACGGGTGCTGGCAAGACTACTCTAGCTAAGCACTTAAATGGGCTACTAAAACCGGTAAAGGGCAGAGTTCTCGTACTCGGCATGGACACGAGGAGGACACCGACATCTAAGATCGCGAGGCACGTGGGCTACCTCTTCCAGAACCCCGACTCCCAGATATACTCAGCGACTATTAGAGACGAGCTCAGCGTCGGCTTGAAGAAACTCGGCTTTAGAGACGCGGAGATCGAGGAGAGAATTAAGTGGGCTCTCGAAGTTGTTGACTTGAAGAAGCCACTCGACATGTCGCCTCACGTGCTGAGTTTTGGTGAGAGACACAGGCTCGCAATAGCGACACTACTAGCAATTAAGCCGGATGTCTTTGTGCTAGACGAGCCCTTTGCCGGTATTGACTACAAGAGGAGCCTGCAGCTACTCCAGGTCTTCAAGGAGCTTACTAAAAAGGGGCACGCAGTAGTCTTAATTACACACGACTTACAGCTAATCTCCGAGCTGGCTACTCGAGTAGTATTCATGAAGAGCGGTGTTATTCTCAGAGACTCCAAGCCCGAGGATGTAATAGGCGATGTCGAGTTCTTGGAGTCAAACAACTACACGCCTCTCCAAGTGACAGTCATAGGGGTTAAACTGGGGCTTGGAAGGCCTATTAGAGTAGTAGACCTCGCCAGGGAGCTGGAGAAGAGACTTCAACTCTGAGGCTCTCGGCAACCGCTCCTCGGGCTCCTCGAGGACCTCGGGCCTCTCAGCGAGCTAGATCTTAACTACGACTTTGAGGTCCTCGCCGCGAATACTCCTCTCGAGGGCTTCAACGCCCCTCTCAATACCCTCATACACAGTAGTCACTAGGGGCTTTACTACACCGCTCCTAACGAGCTCAATAGCCCTCTTAAACTCCCTAAACCCCCCACACCTAGTACCAATAATTCTCAGTTCTTTCACAACAGCCCTCGTCATGTCTACTCTGAAGAGCTCGCCCGGCGTGGACTTTAAGTGCACTACTCCACGGGGTCTTGTAATAGTAATTGCTGTGTTGAGCGCGCTCGGGTCGCCACTAGTCTCGAAGACCACGTCGAAGCCGAGGCCCTCCGGAGTCTCGCTCTTAGTGTACTCGGCAAGCTCGTCTTCAAAGACTACTCTCACGCCTAGACTAGTGAAGTACTTGGCCTTTCTACTACTACGCCTGGCGACCACTACGGGCTCTACTCCACTGGCCTTCAAGACCTGTACTGTGAGGTGTGCTAAATTGCCTGTTCCAATAACGGCTACTCGAGATACTGGCGACACGGGGCACTGGCTGAGGGCGTTTAGCACGGCGGCGAGTGGCTCGATTTGAGTAGCTACTACTGGGTCTACGCCGTCTACGCTGTGCAGTGCCGAGAGCGGGGCTGTGAAGTACTCCGCGAAGCCCCCGTCGAAGTCTATGCCCAGAGTCTTCTTCCGGGGGCAGTGTGTGTAGAGCCCGAGTCTGCAGTAGTAGCACTCGCCACAGGGAAAGTTAATCTCGCTCACTACAACTCTGCCCTCGAGGGCACTAGGACTCACGACTACACCGGCGACTTCGTGTCCGGGTATTAGTGGCTTCTTGAAGAGCGGATACCTCCCCGTGTAGAAGGCCTTGTCTGTTCCACAAATACCCACAGCTAGAGTCCTGACGAGAACCCAGCCGGGAGGAGGCCTCGGAGCCTCCACAGCACTAATACTAGCAGTGTAGGGAGCGTGGAGTAGTAGTGCCTTCACTAGCTAACACCAGTAGTGTGGACAGCCTCGGTCTAAATAAACGCCTTTCACCACCCATAGTCAGAGCCTATCCCGTGCTTAAAAGCAGACTTACAAGTCTAGAAGCTCTCTAGGCATCCAAATACCTATATAACGTTTATAAGTCTAGAGGCTCTCTAGATACACAGTAGGTGACCTACTTGTCTAGAAGGGAGGCTATATCCAAAACTACAGCTGTAATTCTCGTAGTAGTAATAGTCGTGGCAGCGGCAGCAGCTCTAATACTCACTCGCGGATGGCCCACCCCAGCTCCCACACCTACTCCAACACCACCCCCCACAGGGCCAGCTCAGGTAACTATTGGAAACGTGAGCCTCACAGTCCCCGCGTCCTTCGCCGAGTTCGTGGAGAAAGCCAAGAGAGGTGAAGTTAGCGTTACAATATACTTCGGGCTAGCACACGCCATGAAAGAGAGGCCGGCGTTCTACAAAGTCATTGACATGTTTGAGAGAGAGTACCCCGGAATAGACGTCAGAGTGCTCGAGTACGCTGACTGGGGGTCGATGCAGACTAAAATAGTGGCTATAGCGGCCCTCCCCAAGGAGGAGCGCGCGGCGTACGTAGGTCAAGCCCCCGACGTCTTCTCGTGGGCTCACGACTGGATCGGCTACATGGCTGACGCGGAGTACATTATAGCGCTAGAAGACTACATTGGAGCAGACGCTGTGAGTAAGATATCAGAGTACATTATACCAGTCGCGATGTCAGCTGTGACTTACAGGCTGAAGACGTGGGGGCTACCCTACGCTGGAGAGGCCCTAGCAATATACGTCAACACTAGACTAGTACCCCAGCCACCCACTACATTTAGCGAGCTGAAATCCATTATGGAGCAGTTCTACAAGCCCGCGGAGGGCACATATGGAATTAGTGGTCAGTTAATTGGAATGTACCACATAAACGCCTGGGTCACGGCTTTTGGCGGGTACTTCTACGACCCGACACTAGTACCTAAACTAGCTATAAACTCAACTGCTACTAAAGAGGGCGTTAAGTTCTTTATTAGTAATGTCTTGAGGTACATGTACGTGGGTGACTTGAGCCACGAGTACCAGAGAGAGCTGTTTATCGAGGGGAAGACGCCCTTCTACATCTCCGGTCCCTGGGACATGGCGTATGTAAGAGACGCTCTTGGACTAGACAACTTCACAGTAATACCCTTCCCGAAAATAGACGACAAAGTCCCCAAGCCCTGGAGTGGATTTAGAAACCTCTACATTTCAGTAATGGCCGAGACTGGGGGTATTGAGAGGACATACGCGTCAATACTCTTCGTTCTCTACGTGGCTCTAAGTGACGAGGCGCTCCTAGTGTTCGTGGACGAGAACGGCTACGTGCCGGTCAAGATCAGTGTAGCGGAGTACGTTAAAGCTCGCGCAGACGTGAACCCCCTCTACAAGGTGATAACGGGGTTCTACAACCAAGTCCTCGTGACGAAGCCTATGCCTAATGACGCGGATATGCAAAAAGTCTGGGGTGCGGACAGGTACTTCCAGGCAATATGGAGTGAGTACGCTAAGGCGCTGCAAGAGGGCCTCTCAGAAGACCAGGCTGTTGAGAGAGCTATAGCAGTAGTAGATGAGCAGTTAGACGCCGCTCAGGCCGAAATACTCCAGAAAATAGGGGGTTAACGAGGACAGTACGGGGTTTATAGAGCATGCCTAGTAAACCCCCTACTCGTAAAATTCTTTTTCCCACGAGAGTAGCTCTCCTCCTCGTGTTACCTAGTCTAGTACTCTACTTGTTCTTCAATATATGGCCAATGGTCTTCTCTATTGGAATAGCGTTTACGAATGCTGATAGATACAATATTCTTCCCAACCCCGAGAAGATACAAGACCTCAAAAACGCTATTGCGTGCGCCCAGTACTTAGAGACTTCTACTGAGCACAGGGAGAGGGCTGTAGAGCTACTGAGGAGAGTAGAGAGCATTCTCGAGAGTCTAGAGGGCAACTTCACAGCGATCAAGAGTGCTCTCGAGAGTGGTGGCGCGTGGAGTGAGCTAGAGCCCTACGTTAATAACATTGACAGGTTATCCCCCAGAATTAGAGACATTAGAGTACACGTGCTAGAGGCCTTTGACTGCACTAAACTGGGATTCTCAACGAAATTAGAGCTCATACCCGGAAGGGTCTTAGACGACCTCACTAGTCTCTACATGATATCAGTTCGCGTGCTACCACTCTACAGTGCTGGAGAAGCTAGAGACCTCTACAGGGATGCCGTGAGCGCGCTGTCTCTAATAACTAAGCTTAGAGAGTTCTTTAGTAAACTAGAGGCTGACTACGAGGGCTACCTCAACGCTTTTACTGAGAGCGCTGAGAGGGAGCTAGATAGACTCGAGTTGAAGTACATTGGCACGGGGAACTTCGAGAGGCTTAGAGGAGACCCCAGATTCTACAACGCGCTCTACAAGACACTGCTCTTTGTGGCTACTAGTGTCCCGCTGAAAGTGTCTATAGGAGTGCTCCTCGCGCTCTTCTACTCGTCTCCACTAATATACGGTAGGAAAGCGCTGAGAGCACTGCTCCTAGTGCCGTGGGCTCTGCCATTCCTACTCTCAGCTATAACGTGGAAATTCCTCTCACTACCGAGCGGTCAGCTTGGTAGAGCGCTGAATATCAATATAAACACCAACGAGTGGCACGCCTTCTTAATATACAACTTGTTCGAGGCGTGGCTGGCATACCCCTTCATCATGACTGTGACTATGGGTGCTCTCAGCGGGCTCTCAAAAGACGTTATTGAGGCGGCGCTAGTTGACGGTGCTGGGTTGCGAGACAGGCTCTTTAAAGTAGTCTTTCCACTAATAGCAAAGCCGGTGACACTAGCAACTATTCTCACAACAGGCGCGTCTCTACAGGCTTTTCTAGTACCACTAGTTATAAACGGCGCTGGCCCCGTCGGCCGAATATACATTTCCGGTGTCGGAGAGGCCGTGGGGCCTAAGAACGAGATGCTGATTGTATTCGGCTACAACAAGATCATGATTGACTGGGAGTACGGGTACGCGGCGTCACTCTACCTAGTTGTAATTCTCATAATACTACTCTACGTGTCAATATGGTTTATTGTGAGTCGCAGAATGAGGTGATGTTCGTGACTGCGAGAACCTCTTATACTCTACTCAAAATAGCTGTGACAGTAATCGCGGTGTTCATAGTGACTTCTATAGTCTACCCGCTAGTATACATTGTAGCGCAGGCTCTACTACCAAGAGAGGAAATGCTGAGTAGTCTCGGCGACTTATTCAAGTACGGTGTCACGCTAGAGAAGTTTAGGTACATCCTCGGTAACTGGGAGTTCTACGAGGCTCTGAGAAACACGCTAATAGTCGCTACTATGACTATTATACTTGCAATAGCGGTAATAATACCAGCCGCGTACGGGTTCTCGAGGTTCGAGTTTCTAGGCAAGAACACAGTGCTCTACATATACTTAATTGTGAGCCAGGCGGGAGGGGGGCTCGGCATTATAGCCATACTAGCACTCTACATATTCCTGCTGAGACTAGCCGCTTACGGTATTAGCCTCTTCCACCTCTACACTCTGGCATTCATATACGTCTCTGGAATGGTTCCATTCCAGACGTGGCTTATGAAGAGCTACTTTGACCAGCTCCCCAAAGAGCTAGACGAGGCGGCGTTTATAGATGGTGCCAGCTGGTTTGACATAATATTCAAGATCACTCTGCCGGCCTCGAAGTCGGCTTTCATAATAATAGCCATGTTCGCGTTTATGGGGGCGTGGGGCGAGTTCATAATAGCCGATATACTAGGCTTAAACACGCTGGGGAGGTTTATTTTCAGAGTAGCTATGGGGCCTGTTGGCATAGATAACCCCTCGACATACGCGGCCGCCTCGCTACTCTACGCCGTACCAATAGTAGTGCTCTTCGTAGTGGCGCAGAAGTACATTGGAGAGGCCTACAGGCGCGGAATAGTCAAGGGCTGAGTACTCGCGCCACTCCTACTACGCTTTTCTGCTTTTTACCCAGCCTCTCCTCTGAGTCTCCTCAGCGGTGTGTACTCGTGCCTGTACCATACGTCGTCAGGTTCGTCTCGGCTAGGTCGGGGGCTGGGAAGACGGCTACCGCGTCGCTCCTCGTGAGGGAGCTCAGGGCTCGCGGGTACAGAGTGGGTGTGGTGAAACACGCTGCCAGCTCGGTGAGTCTCGAGGAGAAGGACTCGAAGAGGTACTTGGAGAGCGGTGCCGAGACTGTAGTTGTCTCCTCGAGCGGCCTAGCACTCGTTTACGTGAGGGGGCACAGGGACCTGCTCGAAGACGCGGTCGTCTACGCTAAGACGCCTATCGTGGTTGTTGAGGGGTTTCGCGAGAGCAGTCTAGGCGACGTGGTAGTAGTAGCGTCTAGTGAGAGTGAAGTAGAGGAGCTGCTCGCGGGGGGCGTTAAGCCGCTAGTAGTAGTGTACACTGGCGAGAGCCCGGTAGATCAGAGCGCTCTGGGCGTGAGGGTCGTGAAGCCGAGTAGTATCCGAGAACTCGTAGAGCTCGTAGAGACCCGCGTACTAGAGCACTACTTACAGCAGACACCGAGACTAGACTGCGGTAAGTGCGGCTATGCTACTTGTAGAGAGCTCGTAGAGGCGTACACTAGGGGCGCGGCCTCGTGGTGCCCAGTAGCTAGTGGGGGCACTAGTCTAGTAGTAGACGGCGTGGAGATACCGCTGAACCCCTTCGTCAAGAACACTATTAAGTCAGTGGTGAAGGGGCTAATCTCAGTCCTCAAGGGAGTCCCCCCTGAGTGGAGTAGAGTAGTAGTTACAGTGAGCCGCGAAGACTAGTAGAGCACTAAGAGCCCTCCCGGAGCGGCTTCTCGCGGAGTGTTAGACAGAAAAACACGTAATTTCTGTCTAACACCTCTAGGCAAGCAAGTCCCGGCCGGCGATGCCGAGACTACTCAGTCTTCACTACTCCCCTCAGTCTCTCCCTCACGCGGGGGCCCATTGGCTCTCCGTGCGTTCTCAGCGTTAGTCTACAGAGCGAGCACACACCACTAGATGAGGGCATTTGGCAGTACTTGCACGGAGTGACTCCTCTAGTAGCATCCCCAGCTGAGCTCTTAGCTAGTCTCCTAGCTAGTGATATCTTGAAGCCCGGGATTTCCCTCTCTATTTTCTCCAGCATCTCGGCTATGCTAGCTGAGATCACGTCTCTGTACTTAAACGGGCACGGCGCCTCCACGTGTCTAATTCCCGCGAGCTCACTGTACAGCTTAATCTCCCACTCGTAGGCCTCGTAGAGAGGCCTAGCTCTCGCCGCGTAGAGTCCGGGCGCGCCGGGCGTGAAGGGGGCGAGCTTCGCCGCCTCGCGCTCTCTCTGACCCGTGAGCGCTTCTTTGAGCCTGAAGACTAGTATGTCGTCCATGTGGTGGCCCGTTACTACTACGCTGAAACCCCACTCCAGCGCGGCGGCGTTTAAGAGATACCTCTTAACTAGCCCGCAGAGGCTACAGGGGGGCCTCCTACTCCTCCTCACTAGCTCTGGGAGAGTGTAGCCCAGTATCTCACTGAGAGGTATAATGTAGCACTCCACACCGCTCTCTCTACAAGACTCCAACACTACTCTCCTAGACTCCTCCGAGTACGCCCCCAAGCCGAGATCTAAGTGCACGCCAGCCAGCTCTACTCCGAGAGCGCTCTTGTACTTGGAGAGCACGCGGAGTGCTGTGAGACTGTCCTTTCCACCAGAGACAGCGACTAGAACTCTCTCCCCACCCCTGAACAGCCTATACCTGCTAATAACTCCCAGAACTCTGCGCTCAAAGTACTCCACGTAGTGATCACTACAGAGATTAAGCTTAGCGTAGGGGACTCTCACAGTAGCCTCTCTCTCGCACTTAGCG
>JAJHQY010000043.1 GCA_020833085.1 Desulfurococcaceae archaeon | reverse complement strand
GGGTTTGAGGCGGAAACCCCTCAACTCCTAATACCCAGGTCTCTGGCGCGCGAGCTCGGCTTGTGGCCTCCTCCACTAGAAGCCGTTCTAGTCGAGGTGGGCACGGCTGGGGGCCCTGTGAGAAACTACCTGGTTCCAAGAGCACTAGACGTCTTTGTCTTAGCGAGTGATAGAGTTGTCGGGCCGGTTAAATGCGATGCAATGATATCTCTACTAGAATACGAAGTACTCATAAGCGACGCGTTAACTGAAGAACTCGGAATTGTTATTTTAGCCCCGAGAACGGGGCTGTGGAGATTCAGAGACGAGGACAGAGTCAGGACAAGTGAAGCTCCACAATACTGGTTCTAAGTCTAGACAGTTCCGCCCCCACCTCGAGAGTAGTGAATTCTAGGAGTGTGTGCGGCGGCCGGGATTTGAACCCGGGATCTCCGGCTTGGGGGGCCGGCGTCCTAGTCCAGGCTAGACGACCGCCGCTCCTCTAGGTAGTATTGGTCGCTGTGAGTTTTAAACTTAACACAGCGAGTGGAGCGTTAAGCACACATAAGTCTCTTAACTGCTTTTACTTCGCGGGGACGAATATTGGTGATCTCCTGCCCCCGCTGTAGAGTTTTAGTATTCCTCGCTTAACAGCCTCTTTTAGTACTCTCTTAGCTGTACTAATTTTTACATTTAGAGCTTGTGCTAGCGTGTAGGGCGTGTAGTATTTGACACCGCCCTTTGAGACTTCGCTTTCGACTTTCTTTACGAGCTCCTCTATTGGCTCGACATACCTGTAGTAGTCGGCTACACTAGGCGTCTTGCTCTCGGGCTTCCTAGCTGGAGGCTTCTTAGCTGCGGGTTTTTCGCGCTTAGTTGACAAGTTTCATGCTCACCTCTCACAGCACACGCCTAGTAGTAGTAACTCCGGGGACTTTTAAATTCACACTGCGTGGAGAAAATACTTTTAAACTTCTCTCAGAGTTCTAATTAATGCTGGTTGCGGTCATGATGAGTACTGACCCGCTGACTCTAGTAATAGCTATTGGAATGCCGCTGTATCTCACCGCTGCTGTTCTCTACTCTATTAGAGCTATAAGAGGCCCCACGATACCGGACATGGTTTTAGCTATAGACTGCTTATCATACGACCTCGCAGTATTCCTCGCCGCTATGGCACTCTACTACAAGACTCCATTTATGACAGCTCCTCCAATAATGCTCGCTCTCTGGGTGTACCTACTAGACATCTACGTCTCAAAATACCTCGTTACGCGAGAGGTGGGAGTGTGATTGAGTACGTACTGTTTTGGATCGGATCTGTACTGTTTATTATTGGAGGAGTATTCGACTTACTGGGAGCTATTGGATTACTGAGATTTCCAAACTTCTATGTGAGGCTCCACGCCGCGACAATTGGAGCTATATATGGCGCTGTACTGCCACTAATCGGGGTCTCGCTAATGGCCCTGGGCTCTCCGGAAGTACCGGGAAATTACACAATTGCGGGAGCCTCGTTTGTCACCGCAGTAATACTTCTAATTACCGCGCCAATAGGCAGTCACGTGTTGGCACACGCTGCTCACAAGTCCAGGAGCGTCTCGTGGAGTCCAGTTGTAGATATGCTGGAGGAGAGTGAGTGAAGTGATCGCGACGCTAATACTACTCACAGTAGCACTACTACTAAGCGTAGTCTTCGTCTACTACACTATAACAGAGAAAGACCTGTTAAAGGCAGTTGTCTTCTCAGCTGGGCAGAGTATATGCTACGCTATACTACTACACGCAATGGCGGCGCCCGATATAGCAATGACTTATTTAGCCGTCTCTGTGGGGCTCTACTCAGCTCTACTAGTTTTCGTAATTAGCAAGACAGAGAGGTACGAGGTGTGAGAGCTGTGTCTAGGAGAGTAGTGGTTCTACTCTCACTACTCGCAGTAGTAGTCTTTACAGCCCTCGCAGTAAGCCTCGTGGCTAGGCTGGAGGCTCCTGTGAGTATTAGAGATCTAGGCAAGTACTACATAGCTAATACGAGGCGTGATACTTCAAGCCCCGAGGCCGTAACTGCTATTGTGTGGGACTACAGAGGGCTTGACACAATTTACGAGACAGTAGTTCTCTACATGGCTATTGTGGGTGGCTTAGCAATATCAGCTATAGCTAGAAAAGTCGCATTAAAGACGCGCGTAGGCTTAACAAGTATAGCGAGAACGGGCACGAGAATAATTACTCTACTAATAGCAACTATAGCCTTCTCAATAGCACTACACGGTCACTTAACGCCCGGTGGGGGATTCCCGGGCGGCTCGGCACTGGCTATTACAGCCATGCTAGTAATACCCGTGTACACCCTGCAATCACTACTTGACTACGGCGTAACCTCCACGAGGCTTGTGGCTATTAGAGGTCTAGCACTAACAGGACTAGGCCTAGTAGCAGTTCTACCGGTACTAAGAGGCTTAGAGGCGGTTACTAACTTGAGATTCTACCCCTCACACGTAGCGGGCATGTTAATAAGTGGTAGTCTCTGGTTTTACAACTTCTTCGAGTTCCTAGCAGTCGCCTCGGGCTTCGCCGCCGTAGCGCTCTACTTGTCTATTCCAGAAGAGCTGTACAGAGAGGAAATTAAGAGGGGGTGATAGTGGAGAGCTTTGTCTACGCGCTATTCATAGTAGTACTAGTAGTGAACGCTCTAATGGGAATATACGGTATTGTATTTAGACGTAGCCTAGTCAAGAAGCTCATATCTCTGACAATACTCTCAGACACTGTCTTCGTGGCTATTATACTAGTGGGCTTCGTGTTCAAGTACCCCGTTGTACCACCAGTCTACAGTGGAGTAGAGGGCGAAGAGAGATTCCTACTAGAGCACGCCAGCGACCCCCTCCCCCAAGCTCTAGTGTTAACTGGAATTGTAATAGGCCTCGCAGTAAACGCTCTAATAGCATTCGGCATAATACAGATCTACAGGTTAACCGGGACAACTGACGCGAAGAAGGCTATCAGAGTGCTAGCCGAGGAGGTGATGGAGGAGTGATCAGTTCGCTGGTAATCGCGCTACTAGTCTTCTCAGTGTACGTCCTCTTCTCCGGCTCGCTCTCACAGTACACACTACTAACAGGGCTAGTTGTAGCACTAGTACTCGGCTTCACCACGTCAAAATACCTCGTTAGAAACGAGTATAAGTTGCGAGACCCCGTGAGACTGTTTTACCTCGTGTACTACTTCCTCAAGTACATAACTGTAATTGAGTTTAAAGCGCACATGGATGTAGTTAAGAGGATATTTACAATGGACATTAAGCCGGGTATTGTGAAAATACCCGTCTACGCGAAGTCTTCTTACGCTAAGTTACTAGTAGCCTCGTCTATTACAAACACGCCTGGAACAGTCGTCGTGGATGAGAGAGACGGGTACTTCTACGTTAACTGGATTTACGTAGCGACAACAGACCCGGAGTCCGCGAGAAGGTACATTAGTGAGGAGTTTGAGAAGTATGCGAGTAGAATATTCGACTAGGTGATCGCGCGTGGTTGAGGTGCTTGTGGGCTTAATACCACTAGTACTAGCCTTCGGGGCCTTTACAGTACCAATTGTATACTTGATCTCGAGGAGCAGACTAGTAGTTATGAGTGTCGGCGTAGTCGCCTCGCTAATATCACTAGTTCTGAGTGCACTTTTAGTCCTAAGCGCGTTTTCGAGCGACGCACCCATAGTGTTTAGAGCTGGCGGGTGGCCGGCTCCAGTAGGCATTGTTTACATCGCCGACAAGTTCACAGCGACGCTCAGCTTGATAACGTGCTTTACAGGTTTACTCATATTTATCTACAGTGTAAGCTACATTACAGACGAGAACTACCCGTGGTACACAGCTCTACTACTAGGCGTACTCTCGGGGATACTCGGGGTAGTGTTGACAGGTGACTTATTCAACCTCTTCGTCATGCTCGAAGTCACATCAGTATCTGCTTACGGGCTAGTAATGTACTACAGGTTTAGAGCCAACTCAGTAATGTCGGGGCTAAAGTACGCCTTTATAGGAGCTCTCGGCACAACACTGTACTTACTAGCAATGGGACTCGTCTACAGTGTCTTCGGGACACTCAACTTAGTGGACTTCTCGCTGAGAATTAGAGAGGCTACTTCACCAATATCTATTCAGGTGTTCTCAATAGTAATGATCCTCGCTCTCTGGGCTTTTAGCATTAAGAGCGGCGTCTTCCCCAATCACTTCTGGCTTCCAGACGCACACCCAGCCGCCCCCACACCCATATCTGCACTACTCAGCGGGCTAGTAGTGAATACCGGTGTTGTAGCGCTCTACAAGTTTCTCTACTTAGCTACGTGGAGTACGCCAGACCAGCCACTGCCCCCCTTACTCGGAGAGGTCAAGTACACTATTTCACTAATGGTCACGGTTATGGGGGCGCTCTCAGCTATTATTGGAGCGCTACTCATGTACATTCAGAGAGACGTGAAGAGGCTCATAGCGTACTCTACTATAATGAACCTCGGATACCTCTTCATGGCTACTGGCTGTGGAACTAAACTAGGAGTTGAGGCAACACTACTATATGTGAGCGTTCACTCTGTAGCTAAGGCCACACTATTCCTCTCCGTTGGCGTGTTTATAAAAGCCGCGAAATCACGCGATCTAGAGAAGCTCGCAGGCTCGTGGAGGGCCTCTCGAGTAGCCGCCATTGCACTAGCTCTCTCCACACTAACTCTCGCGGGGGCTCCTCCACTCCCGGGATTCATGGCTAAACTCGCACTATATAACGCGCTATTCGAGTATAGCGCGCCACTAGCTGTTCTCATGGTAG
>JAJHQY010000042.1 GCA_020833085.1 Desulfurococcaceae archaeon | reverse complement strand
TCGAAGAAGGCGTGCTGAATGTACTTCCTGATCTCCATGTTTTCCAGCATAGCTGTGCTCTTAGCGACGACTTCAGCGAACTTGTTCTTAAACCACCTCGTGAACAAGTCCTCTTCCAGCTCAGTGCACGTCGCCTCCACCGCCTGCTTAGCTATACTAGTAAACTTCACGAGACTGTCTAGTACTCGCGAAACCTCGGCCTCGCGCCAGTCGAGAACACTGTCTAGTTCAGCCGCCCACGCAATGTACAGTCTAAAGAGGTCTGCCGAGTACTTCGTGACTATGTGTCTCAGTGGTATGACATTGCCCTTGCTCTTCGACATTTTAGCCCCCTCCCTGATAACCGTCTCGTTCAGCGATATTACTCTAGGCCAGTACTCCCTCGGAAAGAGCGCTATGTGGTGGAGTATGTAGAAAGTCAAGTGGTTTGAAATGTGCGGTATACCCGTGTGCCTCTGGTCAACGGGATACCAGTACGTGAACTCTCTCCTCATCTCTTCTAGCACTTCTACGGGTATACCACTCTTAGCCGAGACCTCCCTAACGTCGCCTCGACCTAGAAACACGTAGTCAAAGACTTCTGGTATTAGCATTTCGGGCTTAATGCCCCGCTCCCTGATAATGTGGGCTATAGTGTAAAACGCCATGTATATCGTCGAGTCACTCAGACTCTCAATTATCCACTCGGGATCCCAGGGCAACTTAGTCCCAATACCGCGCTTTCTAGCACACGGCCTCTTGTCAAGCCACTCCAACACATCTAGGAACTGCTTTGTGTACTTAGAGGGAATTACTACTAGCTCGTTTCGGAGTAGTAGTTCACGCGCCTTCTCTTTCAGCCACTCTACATTGTAATTTATAAACCACTGCCCAGTGATCTTTGCAACGATGATCTTGCCCTTAGCCCTACACCACGCCTTTCTATTAAGCTCGTAGAATGGTATGGCCAGCCCCTGAGCGTAGAGCTTGCTTCTCAGCCTTTCGCGGGCCTCTCTCACTGGGAGCCCGTTGAACTCTGGGTTCTCGACCCTCATAAACCCCCTGTAAAACTGCTCTCTGTAAACCTCACTAGTCACCTCCTCTAGTCTGGGGTCGTCCTGGGAGACTATATTAGCTCTCTTCACAGCCTCCTCTGCGTGGTGACCCTCTACGCCGGGAACCTCAATTATCTTTACAGGCTCAATACTAGCCACAATAGAGGGGTCTACTCCGTAGTCTCTGAGAACACTCGGATCTCTCTTCAACTCCATTAAGGCCACGTAGTCGTAGGGGGCGTCGCTAGGCTCCGAGTAGACAATGCCAGTAGCGTTATCAGGGTCTACGAATCGAGCTGGCAGGACTACTAGTCTCTGACCCAGCGGGGACACAGCGTATTTCCCAACTAGCTCGCTCCCCCTCACCGTCCTGATCACTAAGAACTCGTCTTCGGGGTGCTGGTGCCTCAGCTTGACAAGAGCCTCGCTCGAAACAATGTACTTCTCTCCACGCCACTCAAACACGATGTACTCTGCTCGCGGGTTAACCCACAAGTTCACAGCGCCGAAGAGAGTCTCTGGTCTCAAAGTCGCCGCTAGCAAGTACTCTCCTGTGTCTTCCAGCTTGAACTTAATAGCCGTGAACTCCAGGACCTCAACGGGATTTACATCGGCGTCTTGAATGTCGTCCTCGCCCTCTGGTTGCTGGTGTAGTAGACAGTACGTGACTATGTGGTCTCCGCGAGTTATGAGGCCTTTCTCTGCTAACTTGTAGTACTGCCACGTAATGAACTTCTGGTATATAGGCTCGCCAGTGTGAAACTTCCTCCTCCAGTCAATGCTGTAGCCGAGCTCCTCGAAGTCTCTCTGAATCCTCTCCGCGAAGAATACCGCGAGGTTTAGCGGGTTCTTAAAGGACTCCAGTATTTCATCTACTTTAGACTCGTCCTCGACGTAGAGGCCAATGTACTCCCTATAGAGCGCTATTGTCTTCTCGTCACCTCTACTAATCATCTCCGAGAACGCTATTATTGGAGTGCCAGTTATGTGGAAAGCCATGGGGAAGAGGACGTTGAAGCCTCTAAGCCTCTTGTACCTCGCAATAATATCGCCTATAGTGTAGGTCCTCCCGTGACCTATGTGTAGTGGCCCATTAGCGTACGGGTAAGGCACAGTGATGAAGAACTTGGGGAGTTCAGACTTCGGACTAGCCTCAAATACATGCGCTTCTCTCCACTTCTCCTGCCACTTCTTCTCAATACTCCTAAGCCACTCTAAGAACTCCTGTCTGCTCTGCGCCATTTCAGTAGCCCTATAATGCTACTCCACTTAACTACACAAGAGACTTAAAACTATTTCAGGTAAAATTACGATATAGCTCTACGAGGTTGAGGTTAGAGGATTTGACTAAGCACTGGATTGACGAATTAGCTGATAAGCTCTACGAGAGCCTCACTAAGAGGGGTAAGAGTGTACTAGTGTTTAATGGCGGGCTCTCAGTCTCAGGGCTTCAGCACGTGGGGAGGCTCAGGGGGGAGGTTATTATACCAGAAGTTCTGAGGAGAATACTCCAGAAGCGGGGCTTAGTAGTAAAACAGTACTTAACGCTGTACACGCAGGACTCTTGGAAGGGTAAAGAGGCGCAAGTCAAGAGATTTAGAGAGGGTGGTGAGAAGTACACAGGCTGGCCTCTAGTAAGAGTCCCTGATCCAGAGGGGTGTCACGCGAACTGGGTTGAGCACTACTGGGAGGATTTCGGGCCTTTTATAAAAGAGTTCACGGACGGCGAGATAGAGGTCGTGACTACAACCGAGCTCTACAGAACTAGGCTCAGAGAGTTCGCCAAGCTAGTGATCGCGAATAGGGAGAAAGTGCGTGCTGTACTGAACAAGTATAGAGGCCGCAAGCCCTACGAGGAGGGCTGGATACCATTTGAACCTATTTGCGAGAAGTGCGGGAGAATAGACACGACTGAGTCAACTAGAATAGTAGACGAGGATCACGTGGAGTACGTGTGTAGGAACTGTGGACACCGAGGAGTGGCCTCGCTTGAGAACGGGAAGTTAATGTGGAGAATTGAGTGGGTTGGAGTGTGGTGGTCTCTCGGAGTAGACTTTGAGCCTTATGGCAAAGACCACGCAATGCCCGGGGGTAGTCGAGATAGCTGTGTAGACCTAGCAGTCAACGTGTTCAACATAACACCGCCGGAAGGCCTGCCCTACGAGTGGGTTGAGTGGAGAGCTCCCGATGGGAGAGTAGTGGACATGGGTAGTAGTGACTTCCTGGGCTTTACGCCTAGAGAGTGGCTCGAAGTCGCTCACCCCCACGTATTCAGGTTCCTAGTCCTTAAGACGCCGCCGATGAAGAAGCTGACTGTAGCCCTCCACGAGATCCCACAGTACTACAGCCTCTACTACAGGGCCGAGAGGATCTACTACGGCGTGGAGAGCGCCGTTAGTGAAGAGGAGAGGGTAGTCTTGTCGAGGAGCTACGAGCTCAGCTACCCACGCGGGGAGCCTCCGCGCGAAATGCCTGAGCAAGTACCCTACTTACACCTAGCTATACTAGCACAGATCGTTCCGAGAGAGAAGTGGAGTAGTGATGGCGTTGCGAGGTTAAAGGCGAGCGGGCATCTAGGAGAAAACCCCACTGTCTACGGGCTTAAGAGAGTGCTAGAAATCCTCGAGAAGGCTAGTAGGTGGGTTGAGAAGTACGGGCCCAGCGAGCTGAGAGTACAGCTCTTGCCGCTGAGCGACGCTGAGAAAATGGCCTCTACTGTGCCGAGTGCTCTCAAAGAGGCTTTCAGAGATCTCTACGAGCGCCTCTCAGCACTAGACTCGTGGAGAGAGGAGAGTATAAAAGAGGCTTTTATGGCCGTGACGTCAAAGCTGAGTAGCGAAGACGCCATTAAGAGCTTCTACGCTCACTTCTACAGAGTCCTTACCGGGAGAGAGAGCGGGCCCCGGGCCGCGCCGCTACTTGCACTTCTCGGCAGAGACTCCAGCTTAAAGTACCTTCAACTAGTAGCTAGAAAGAGTAGTAGCTAGGTTTGAGGCCAGTGAAGATCTCCATTATTATTCCTACTTACAATGAGAGAGAAAACATTGAGAAGCTGATTCCACTAATTGACGTGTACTTGAAAGGCCTGGACTACGAGATCATAGTCGTAGACGACAACAGCCCTGACGGCACAGCGGCTGTAGCGGAGGCTCTCTCTTCAAAGTATCCAGTTAGAGTCGTGAAGAGACCTCGTAAAATGGGCTTGAGCTCGGCTATTCACAGCGGTATTAGAGTTGCCAGTGGAGAAGCCATTGTAGTTATGGACGCCGACTTTCAGCACCCTCCATCACTTATTCCCAGACTAGTTAAGCGTCTTGAAGAGTGCGACGTCGTCATTGCCTCGAGATATGTTAGAGGTGGTGGTGTTAGGGGCTTTACTCCGTGGAGGCGCTTGATGTCAATTGGAGCAACGCTCCTAGCACGCCTTCTAGTAGGGGGCTGTAGAGGAGTAAAAGACCCTGTAAGCGGGTACTTCGCGGCGAGAAGAGAGCTCGTAGCTTCGTGGAGCCCGCTTGAACCCGAGGGCTATAAAGTTCTCGTTGAGATACTGGGCACTCTGCGACCTCGTAGGGTGTGCGAAGAGCCATATGTATTTGAGCGAAGAGCCGCCGGCGAGTCTAAGCTCGGTAAGAGAGTAGTGCTCTCGTACGTGAAGACTCTTTACAAGCTCAACAAGACAGGGTTCTTAACACTAGTACTCGTGGCTGTCGGAGCTACGGCCGCGCTAGTGTACCTACTGATCTCACTACTAGCGTAACGCCGTGCAACGGTAGCC
>JAJHQY010000041.1 GCA_020833085.1 Desulfurococcaceae archaeon | reverse complement strand
TACTAGTGAGGGAGTTACAGGTAAAGATGTATATGCTGGAGACTTAAGCGCGCCCTTCGTGGCGGTGAGCCTCGCTGATAGACTTGAGAACTCTCAACCCGGATTAAAGCTTATAATGGGGCCAGTGTTACTCAGAATTGAGTTCTCGGTGCGATCCTAATGCGTGAAGAGGCTTTAGAAAAGCTCTATAATCTCTACACTGCTCAGTACGCTGAAAAGACTAAAAAGAGTAGAGAGCTGCATGAAAGAGCCAAGAAGTTAATGCCAGCGGGCGTCACTTACGCTATTAGACACTTCTACCCACACCCCATTTACATCGCTAGGGCTAAGGGGACGAGAGTCTGGGATGTAGACGGGAATGAGTACATAGATCTCTGGATGGGGCACGGTGCCCACCTCTTAGGGCACCTCCCCGAAGTAGTTGTAGAGGCTGTTAGAGAAGTCTTAGAGTTCGGGACACACGTAGGTTTCGAGCACCCCTACGCAGTTGAATACGCTGAGCTTCTCTCAAAGATTATACCGGGTAGCTTGCAGTACAGGTTCACTAATAGTGGAACAGAAGCCAATATGTACGCGGTGAGATTAGCGAGAGCCTACACGAAGAGGAAGTATATCGTGAAGATGGAGGGTGGCTGGCACGGTAGTGTTGACGCTCTCCACATCAGGGTTAGAAGGCTCAACGATAAACCCGAAAGCGCCGGAATTCTCGATGAACAGGTCAAGTACACTATTATTGTCCCATTCAACGACCCCAATGCACTTGAAGAGGTACTTAGAAAGCACGAAGTCGCGGCGGTGATCCTGGAGCCTGTTATGGGTGCTGCGGGGTGTATAGAGCCAGATAGGGGGTACTTACAGGAAGTTAGGAGGCTTACACATGAGCGCGGTGTACTACTAGTTTTCGACGAGGTGATCACAGGGTTCAGGCTGGCGCCTGGGGGTGCTCAAGAGTACTTTGGTGTAAAGGCCGACATTGTTGTGCTCGGTAAAGCTCTCGGTGGAGGTGTGGGCAGTATTGGGGCTGTGGGCTCTAGCGAGGAGATCATGAGCTTAATGGACCATACAAAAACCCCTCCAGGAGACCTCGTCTTCCACGGAGGCACCTTCGTCGCTAATCCCGTGGTTATTCGCGCTGGTCACGCGCTGGTAAAGTACCTCAGCGAGCACAGCTCTCTCTACGAACGCTCTAATAACCTGTGGAGTTGGTTTAGGAGAAAAATCGAGCAAATCTGCAGTGAATACGGTATTAATTGCTGGAGTACTGGTGAGGGCTCGCTGACAGGTATTCACTTCACAGCGAGAAGACCGAGAAACGCGCGCGAAGTAGAAGAGCTTAGGTGGAGTGGGCTAGTCGAAAAGGCCTTTCACATGTATAGCAGAGTTAAAGGAGTCCTCTACGTATCAGAGACTAGAGTACACTACTTACCGTCACTAATCCACAGTAAAGAAGAGGTTGAATACGTCGTAGACGTCTTTACGAGCTTTTTAGATGAACTTAAAAAAGCCACTAGTCAGTAAATCCCGCGGATTCCTCGATGAGGTAAAAAGTTGCTCAAGACTTTAGTTAGAAAGAAGTAGTTTACCGCGTGTAGTGTTGAAGAATAAGAGAGATTCTCTACTAGCGGGTGTAGGGCTTTACGTTTAATCACCACAGCGTGGCTATGACTTCTAGAAGTAGCGGAGTTCATGTATTTTTAAGAGTATAGCTAGTCTAGACTAGTTCTCTGAGTACTTTTTCATACCTCTTGGCTATTTCTAACTGGTCAAATTGTTTAACGTGGTTTAGCGCGTTTCTACTGAGATCGCTCCATAAGTGCTCGTCGCGGAGTATTCTCTCAAGCGCGTTGACGTAGTCTGAGTAGTTTAACCCACTAACTCTTACCCCGTTATACTCGTTTATGACTAGTTCACTGGGCACAGCCTCGGAGACTACTACGGGTGTCCCGCAAGCCATAGCCTCTAGTGTAGCGTATGGAAAAGCCTCAGCAGAAGACGGCAGAATAAGCGCCTTTGCACTACAGAGAATATCTATTTTCTCGCGCTCTTGAATAGCAGATAGCACTCTAACGAAGCTCTTCCCCTTAACTAGCTCCTCTACTTCACGCCTCCTACTCCCAATTATTACTAACTCTACGTTAATCCCCCTATTCCTGAGCTCTTCAACTACTTTAACACTTATATGAGGGTTTTTAGTAGGCCTCGTCCCGATGTGGACAACGATATTCCTCCTCGCAGACAAGTCAACGGGCTTGTAGAGGTCTAGTTTAACCGGCAGAGGTATTATCTCGTGGCATCTCAGAATTCCCGCTTTACTACACTGTCTCCTCGTCTCCTCAGAGACGCAGACGACTCTGTCAAATGTAGAGTACAGCGCTCTCTGAACTAAGCGCCTTGCCAGAGACCACTTTAAAATAGGTCCGTGCGCAACCGCGACTTTTGGTTTAAATCTGAGGGGGAGTGCTCCATTAACAACTGCGATATCAGCACTATTTCTCTCGAGCAGCCACTTGCCTCTACTCCACCACTTGCTCATAATTCTAAACCACGGAGTGCCCGTGCAGGGACCGCGCTCCAGCGTGTATACTGGGATCTCGACGTCTAAGCCGTGAATGCGCTTAAACCAAGCGGATAGAGAGCTCTCCCCAACATCTCCACTATAACACCAGCTCGCCAAGAAGACCTCGTGGCCCAGCTTAGCGAGGCCCTCTCCAAGCCAAGCGATAAACTTGTTAATTCCATCTAGGTAGGTGATGTACTCTCTCCGAATTAAGGCCACTCTCATTTTAAACCACTAAGTACTATACATAATACACTTTACTCAAACACGCCCATAAAAATCGCGTGCTTAACGTAAAATTAAGCGCCTCCTCTTCTATCTTGAAAGCAGGAGACTCATACTCCTAGTCGAGTCTCGGAGTTTAATAATATTACGCGTAGATATTATAACACGGCGTCTGGGGGTATTAGAACTTGAAAAGGGGTGTTGTTTGTTGAAGTACGAGTTGCTGATTAGAAACTCGCTCAGAATCGTAGTGTACTCGCTGTGTCTAGTAATAGCTACGCTAGTCTCGCTAAATGCGCTGTCACTTCTACTGGGTGAAGTAGAGTACGCGGGCTACGCGCTAGTAGCGCGTGAGGCCTCATTCGCGCTACTAGTACTGGGCTTAGCACTAGTTGTCTGCGCGCTGTCTCTGAGTAGTAGTCTCAGAGCGGACAGGTACCTCCTCGGTGTTAGAACAAGCGTGCTAGTTGTGTACCTGTATTTAACGGGACTAATGATAGCTAGTGGCGTGAAGACAGCTCTAATGGAGTACATTGCAGAGACACTACCACCATACTTAGCGCTCTACTTGCTCGTAGTAATACTGCTAGTAGTAGCGTCTATTCTGACGAGAACTCCGGGAATAGTGGGAGAGGAGAGAGTTGTCTATATTGTGGGAGTAGCACTCGAAATTGCGGGGGTTGCTGGCGGCCTACTAGTACTACACGGAGTTGTGACAGCTATGTTAAGGGGGCGCCCAGAACTAGCACTACTAGCTACTAGTGTAATTCTAGTAGCTCTAGCTGTGTACACGTGGTTGAGTATAGAGAGCACTGTAGCGAGAGTTCGCGGAGTGCACAGCTACGCAGTACTTCAAAGTATTGTCTTGAGGAGACTAATAACAATTATACTGGGCATAGTAGTAGCGCTAATCGCGCTTGTAGTTAGTAGCTCCAGTATACTAGCTGGGCTGAGTAGAGTGTGGACTTTTCACCACATTCGAGAAGCCATACTACTCATTCAGCTCGTAGGGCTAATAACTACGAGTATTGGACTAGTAATCAGCGTAGTAGGCGGAGTACTACTACTCAGCTCAGAACACGGCGCTAGAGGAATACTAATACTCTCACAGTACAAGAAAACAGGAGAAGTAGACAAGGTACTAGAAGTCCTTGAAATTAAGAAAACAAGTAGCAACACACAAGCCTAGTTAGAGTTTTTAAAGAAACCAAACACCGGAGGTGTAATTTAAGCCCACACGGGCTTAGCCAGCGCGTTTTCAGCAGGATTAGTTCACGGTCAGTTTTCTGAGGTGGACTCCAGCTCTACTTGGAAACCCCCTGTTACTTCAACCAGGATGGGTAGAATAGTTAGATATATCAATTCCCCGAGAACACTGGGGTCCCTCACAGTGTACTCTCATTTACGTTATAGGAGTACTTGTTACTAGAGAGCCGTAGCTGAAGATGTAGGTGGTGTATGTTACATTGGCTTCTCATAGGTTCTAAGCTCTAGTATATGTCTTTGAGTTTTAGTGATTTCAGCGTGATTGCTGTGAGCATGAGTGCTAGTGTTAGTAGGTATGTATACGTTGTAGTTAAAGGCACTCCGTACTCTATACCGCAGGCTTTTCCTACAATGTTAGCTATGTGTGTTGTTGGAATTAAGTAGGCTAGTACTCTTAGTTGTTCTGGGAGGAGCTCTAGGGGGTAGTAGACTGGAGCCACGAATGTTAGTACGAACGCTGTGGAGTTACTCACTATAATAACTGTATTGTAGTCTCTTGAGAGTAGAACTAGCGCTGTGATGTAACCCATAATTGTGAGTATATACCACCCGGCTACGAGCCCCAGTAGTAGTAGCGCTATACTCTCAATTCTTATTAGCCTCACAGCCCAGAGAACAGCAGTCACGATTACTGCTGCGGGGAGTGTCTGCATCGCATTTGATAGTAGTATTCCCAAGAAGTACTCTAGTGGTGTAATAGGCTTTGCTAGTAGAATAGCTATTCTCTTCAGGAGTCTGTCGAGGGCGAGGTCTTGACTCGCAGTACTGAAACAGTATATTAGAGTGAGGATCACTGTACCGACGGCTATGAAGGGCTCGAGCCTGGCTGGCGCGATAATAAGGAATGGCACTAGTATAGTGAGTGGGA
>JAJHQY010000040.1 GCA_020833085.1 Desulfurococcaceae archaeon | reverse complement strand
AAGTCCCACAGTAATCTAACAGCTAACCCCCTACCACCAATATACTCGACGTAGTACTTCTCGTCGAGAACTACTTCTTTAACTCTCTTCGTAGTCAAGTCTACGTAGAGGACCTTACCCCACCAGCCGTACATGCTTTAATACACCACTCAGGGTATAAGGGGTGCGTGGTATATAAGTGCTCAGCTAGTTCTCACTACTCTCAGAGAAGTCTGCTTAGGAGCTTTAAGTGGAAACGAGTATCTCCGCGTGGGAGGGCTCATAGCCTAGCCTGGTGGAGTGCGCAGTTAATAAGTGGAGGGCCTGGGGG
The DNA here is from genome assembly GCA_020833085.1 of Desulfurococcaceae archaeon. The sequence goes on along the minus strand of JAJHQY010000040.1, from coordinate 4,614 downwards.
ATTCAAACCCCGCGCGAGCCCGCTCACTTAGTAGTAGCCTTATCCTTGACTTCTCCGAGCTTGATTAGAATGTTGTCGACTCTACTAACTGGTATTGCGAGGTTTTCTCCAAACTCAAAGAACACGTCTCCACTAACAAATACTATGTCTGGTTGCTGGGATCTCGCGATAACAGCGTATAAGTGGTCTTCACTAGTGCAGGGAGACGCCTTGAGCGGGTTTCTCAAGTCGTACACTATTAGATCTGAAGTCGACCCCTTCTCTACATAGCCATCGTCAAGACCCGCCACTCTGTAGGGTCTAGTGAGGACTTCGTAGGCCTCTTTAATACTGAGAGCGCTCATGTACACCTCTTCTATTGCTGTGAGCGTGTTGCCGTAGCCTCTCGCGTCGACTAGTATACACTGACTACTCGCATTTTGAGGCTTACACACCACTTCGTTCAGGTTACCCAGCGCTTTGTCCTCAAAGTAGAGTTTTCCACTGTCGATTTCAAAAAGCACTACAAATGGATTAGAGCTCAAAGACCCCCTCTCAGCCAGTACACCGATTCTAATACCATTCTCTCTAGCGGCGTCAATTACGGCTTCTACGTACCTGGTACGCGTAACTGGGAGTGTAACGCCACTCATATACGCGTTGACTAAGCCTATTTCAGCTAGCTTTTTGACCTCCTCTCTCGTGAGCACACTCAAATCCACATTGCTGTGAATTCTCCTGAAAACATACTCTACTAAGTCCACTAGTAGACTGTAACCATGAATAACTAGCGCCCTCCCCTCAAAGTCTATTACTAGCTCTGAGAGCTCGTATTCTGGTAGAGGCTCCTCGCCTTCATCAGCAACTCTACTGCCGTAGAGGAAGAGGAAGCCCCTCTTAAAGCCGCTCTTAGAGATGTACCAGGCGTTATTTAGTAAACTCCTAGAAGCCATCATTGAGCTCATAGCCAACACTCTACACGGAGCTCACTGGTCTATTTATAGCTGAGATTTAATAGCGTTAAATTACCCCTCGTCTTGAGCCTGATCATCACCGCGAGGCAGCTTATCCACTGATCTTCATCGGGTTTAGAGGCCGGGTTGACTAGTAGTGACTCATCACTCATCAGGCCGCCCGTCGCCTCCATCCCCGGCCCACAGGTTACTACTCCTAGACATCTTCTTATATTTTGAGCGCGACGGAGAGCTCGGAAAGTGCGCGACTTTTAGTAAAGTGCTCGTTAAATATGGAGAAGCATAGCGGAGAAGCTGGGAGTCGAGCTGAGATGCCTCGTCATTGTAGTGTTCACTAGGAGCACTTAGAAGTCGCGGTAAAAACTCTACTGGGGTGTCTTAGTGAGCTCAATGCTGTACCTGTACTCTTTACTGTGCTTTTCAAGCTCTCTGAGAACAGCTGGATTAGACTCCACGACGTCGTTGACAATACTGAGGTACCTGGCTACTCTAATAGCATTAGGTGATATTTTCTTCAACTCAACACCGTCAACTACAACGTAGTGCTCGCGTTCAACTCTCTCTCCGAGAATGTACTCGGCTTCATTAACGGCTGCCTGTAGCGCGAAGCAGTGGGGGCTACCATCAATAGTTACAACTACTAGTCTCCTAGGTCTAGTAGACCTGATAATACTAGCGAGCTTACCGTAGTACGCTGCACTCTCCCTCTCAGGGCACGCTAGCAGTACTACTCTACCGCGAGAAAGCTCCTCGAATAAGCGGGGGTTAACTACAGGCAAGCACGCTGAGGCGACTAAGACCTCCTGGTTCTCTATAAACGGCGCTTTAGCCCACGTACTCCAAATCCAGGAGACTCTGCACTCGCTACAGTTCAAATACACCACCTCTATACCTCTCTAAGAGCTCTCTTAGCGAGGGCTCCTCGCGACTCCCCGTGTACTTCTCTAGTAGTAGAAACACGCAGTACTGCCCACACATAGTACAGGACTTTAACGCCGCGCCTCCAAATTGCTCTCTAATACTCTGAGCCCTCTCGGGGTCTAGTGCGTACTTTATCTGAGCACTCCAGTCTAGTTTAGCTCTCGCAATACTAACTAAGACGTCTAGCGTAGCTGCTCTCTCACCTAGCTTTACAAGATCGCCAGCGTGAGCGGCTATTTTAGCCGCTATTAAGCCCTCTTTAACCTGCTCTGGTGTGGGTAGACCTAAGTGCTCTGCCGGCGTTAAGTAACATATTAAGTCCGCTCCAGCCGCTGAGGCTATTGCCGCTCCTATTGCAGAGGCTATGTGGTCGTAGCCCATAGCTACATCTGTTACTAGTGGGCCCAGCACGTAGTAGGGGACTCCGCCAGACAGGCTCTTCATCACCTTTATATCCGCGACGATCTTGTCGAGCGTCATGTGGCCAGGCCCCTCGATCATTACTTGAACACCCCTCTCAACAGCGCTCCTAGCCAACCTCGCGTTCACTACGAGCTCGGCTAATTGAAACTCGTCGTGAGCGTCTGCAGTACAACCTGGTCTCAGGGCGTCTCCTAGGCTTATAACAGCGTCGTACTCGCTAAACAGCTCTAAAATGTAATCCCACTGAGAGTAGTAGGGATTTTCCTCTCCAGTCTCGGCCATCCACACAGCTATCATTGAGCCTCCGCGACTAACAATAGGCATCAACCTCTTACTCTTTAAGACTCTTAAGCCCAGGTCTCTAGTAATCGCCGCGTGAATAGTCATGAAGTCTACTCCGTCTCTCAAGTGCCTCTCCACTACTTCAATAAACCACTCTCTCGGAATACTGGCTACACTACCATACTTCTTTACACCATAGATCCACGCCTGGTAAGTCGGCACAGTTCCAAATGGAGTTCCATTAGAGGCCTCTATTAGTGTCCTCCTAATCTCGTCTAAGTCGCCCCCTGTACTGAGATCCATTAGTGTGTCTGTACCGTACTTGACAGCTATTCTCACTTTCTCCACTTCTAGTTCAGGGTTAACGTAGACACCGCTAGTACCCACGTTTACGTTAACTTTAGTAGTTAAGCCCTCGCCAATAGCTACTAATCTAGCACTCTTCTTCCTGTTATTTCTAGGCACAATTACTCGTCCACTAGCAACTCTCCGCTTCAAGACCTCGTAGTCAATACCCTCAATTTTAGCTACTTCTACTAGCACGTCGACTTGGGACGAGTTACGAGCCTCCTTGATAATAGACAACTAGTCAACACCGAGTGTAGTATCGTGAAAACTCCGTTTTAAATAAATGATAACCAAGTTATCCAGCTACTGTCCCCTAAGGGAGCTCAGAACTTCACTGAGAGTACTTCTCAGAACAGCGTAGAGATTGTACTCGTGAAAAACCTCACAGCTCTTAGTAGTAACGATAATGAGGTCTCGCGGGTTAAGCCAGCTAGAGTATTTCCGCGCTACCTGCACCGCTACGAGTCTTGCTACGTCCTCAGCAAACATGGGGTTCTCAAAACTAGCTTTTAGAACTCTAGCCTCTTCTTCTCTCCTCAAGTAGTTTGCAAGCTCATTTAATACACTACTAAGTACTCCTAGTAGCTCAAGAGGGTCTACTAGGCGACTAGAGGATTTAACAGTAACTCTAACTCTTAGTCTTGATGTGTGAGTATAGGGCTTACTGTAGACGTGCTCGGAGACCCTCAGAGCACAGGGACACGCGACAAAGGCCTCCGTGCTCGCACTCGACGCTAAGTACTCTACTCTACTCCTACTAGTAGCGTAGTCTACGGAGATACTTCTAAAACCCTTAAACTCGCCACTCTCCTCGCTGATAACTCTAGCAGTGAGAGAAATACGCGCTCGCTCAGCATACTCGTTCTCGTCTAGTACGCGGCGAGCTATTTCACTAAAAACACTAAAGCCCTCCTCTGGGAGTTTACTAGCGAGTAGTGTAATGGCTCTGTAGAGCCTAGACGTGTGTACTCCTCTCTGCGCTCGCGGCAAGTCCACGTAGACACTCACTCTGGGTATTAACCAGAGATCCTTTACTCTGAGAGGCGGTAAACTCGCTCCTCTTAATCCAGCCCACGTCACGTCAATACTGTAGAGGGGGGGCTCATAGTGCACGTCGACGATTCCATTTCTCTCCATTTCGCTCACTTCTTAGAGACAAACTCACTCACGAGTTTTAGTAACTCGTCTATTTTCTTCACTCCACTGACCTCTACTTTCTCTTTAATCTCTCCGCTATTCACTCTCAGTAGTATTGTAGTTGGAGATGCGTGAACATCGAATTTTCTAAAAGCCCCGCTCGCAGCCTCTGATACGCACTCTCGAGCAAACCAGTCGCAGAGAACTACTGTGTAGTTGACTTCTGGGAATAGCTTTCCAAAGATCTTAACGAATGGGAACCAGTAGTTGTCGTAGCTTCTGCAAGCAGGGCACTTCGAGTTGTCAAAGTATATTACGTAGTACCCGTCGCCCCAAGGTAAATTAGGGGCCCCCTCTACTTGTCTGAGAACCCACTTCTCTTTGGCAAAATCGTAGACGTAAATTCCGTGTGGCGAGTCGGGCTCTATTTTCTCCAGCTCTAATCCCTCACGACCCTTTTTCCTCTCCACATCCGAACCGAGCATTTTCCTCAATAGACTCAAAATGTCTTTTTCACTGTTCATTCGGCACTACACCTGAGTCTACTAGT
>JAJHQY010000039.1 GCA_020833085.1 Desulfurococcaceae archaeon | reverse complement strand
TGTGGAGGAGAGAGCTTCCTCTCGAAGTCGCTAACCACGAGAGAATAGGATTTAAACTCGTAGACCAGATTCTGGGAGACTTTCTCGACAAGGCTAGTAAGACACTACCGGGTCTTAGAGAGGCTCTCTACGCTATAATAGGTTCTGGTGAGCCGCGAGGCGTGCTGAAGTTATTTAAGTGGATAGTGAGAGACGGCCCCTACCCAGTTGACGTCTTAGACTTCTTGAGGAGAGACAGCTACTACGCCGGCACACCTGAATACGGCTATGTCTCGTATGAGCGCCTCTACAGAAACACCTACCCACTAGTGAGTGGTGATAGAGTAGCACTAGTACTAGACAGAATAGCACTAGGCGGCTTTAGGCAGTACATGTACGCTAAAATAAGCATGTACGAGCATGTTTACTATCACAGTGTGTGCAGGTCTTTTGACAAAATACTGTACAGGATTCTCGAAGAGCTCGACGAGGAGCTGGGCTTAACGCGCCGCGTACTAGATATTCTCAGGGGTGAGCCTAGAGGGTACTTAGAACTAACCGACACGCTACTCTACAGTGTAATGATGAGAAAAGCCCTCTACGAAGATCACAGTGAAGTAGGGAGGCTCTGCCGCAGACTACTCGTAGAGAGAAAACCAGAGTTTAGGCGTGTGGGTAGAGACGTAATAATCTCTGCTAAGAGCCCGGAGTTCACGTCAATAGTCCTTAGACTTGTAGTTAATCGCGACTACAAGCAAAAAGTAGCTAGCGATATTGAAGAGTACCTAGTAGAGCGCGTGAGGGGCTTGGGCTTGAGTCGCGAGGACTTGTGGATTGACGTGCTAGACGTGACTCCGCTACCCAGGTCGCTGATATACCCTGGCGGGGAGTCACCAGGCCTCGCGCAGGTATTCTACTTGGGCAAGAAAGTGGGCAGGGACCTTGTGATCAGCGAGGAGTACAGTGTTTTGCGCGAGGAGTTTCCACTAGAAGTGATCTTCAGGGCTTACGTCAGGAGAGAGAAGTACGAAGCTAGTCTTGAAGCGAAGTTCTCGCAACTCCTACTCGACGCGGTGAAGAGTGTTCTCGGAATAGTTGAGAAGCGCGAAGTAAAGTTAGAGGAGATTATAAGTAGCGGAGATGTAGAGAAGTATAAGCTCACAATGTGAGGTGTACTCAGGTGAAGGCGATACTCTACATTACACCTAGGCCAGAGTACTATAAAGTAGCAGTTCACTTGTACAGTGACGAGGGGAAACTCGTCGAGAGCACTACTTACGAGAAAGTGAAACAAGTAGTCTTCGAGGAGTGCACTGTGAGATTGAGTAGTCAACTAGTACACGACGAGATATTTATCGTGGCGGACGCGGAAAAGATCTCAGTGGACTTAAAGAGCGAGAGCATACTAGTTATTAGAGGCGTTAGGGAGCGCTCTGCGAGGTAGTGTTCTTGAAGCTTGTAGTTGGAGATTTCAGAGTTGAGTCCTCTAGGAGTAGAAGTGGAAAACACGTGCTAGTCAGTACTCTCCTGGTGTTTAAGAAGAAAGAGGGGCTCGTGCCGTACACTAAGTGCCTTCTAGCCGAGAGCCCCACAAGTCCAGTGTACAGAGTTGGCAGTGCTAAACTCGTAAAACTACAAGTTGACAGCGGAGACCTCATAGCACACGTGCACTTAGTTAAGAACTTTAAAGGGGGTGTTAAGGGCTATATAAGTGTGTATAGTTCTAGAGGAGAACTCCTCTACAGAGCTAAGTATAGTAGTGGAGTCGTGAGGTATAGTAAGGGCAATCCCGTTTACGCCTGGCTTGTAAGAGTAGTCCTAGATGCCGCTAAAATCCCCGTTAAAGCTACTTATCTAGGTGATGAGAAGTGAGCGAGCTAGTCGCGCTCGTTGAGAGAATGATTAAGGCGTTTAGGAATTTCGGTTGCTTTTTCTTTGAGAGTACTGAGCTACAGCGAGTTAGAGATGTCCTCGTTAAAGCCGAGATGGAAAAACTCGTGGAGGTAAGACCCGTAGACGAGAAATACCCCTACATAATGGCAGTAGTGGCTTCTCGTAGAGGGCTCGAGCAGGAGTGTACTAGTAGAGTAGAGTCTCTACTAGCTCGTGGGAGTATCTCGCAAGACGAGTATAAGAGGTATAAGAGAGAGCTCGTCGAGCAGTGTATTACTAGCATGGAGAAAGAGCGCGTCAAGGAAATAGTAAAAATACTAGAGGAGTACTTAGCGAGAATTAAACAAGCCGGGCCCTAAGCTCTCAAAAGAGCTATATTTCTCAGCACGTCTGCTACGTCTTCGCACTTGTCAGCCGCTTCTTCAACGAGGTCCACTATCTCCTTCGCCAGTAGGCACATAGACGTCTTGGCTAGATCACAGTACTTGTAGACCTCTCTTAAAGCACTAATTCTCAAGTCGTCTACTTCCTCTTCATAAGACTCTACTTTATCGCAGATTTCCAGCGCACTCTTACTGTCTCCGGCTACTAGCCTACTCGTAGCCTCAATTACGAGCTTATACGCCTCTACTACTCTACTCGCCATTTTAACTAAGAGTTCTAGTAGAGTGCGCGGAATACTATTGTACGCAGCGAGCTCTAAGCGCCTAGTCCACGCCTTAGCTCTCGACGCTACGTCGTCACTGACAAGTATGAGTCTTGTGAGCTCTTCTCTATCTACTGCGTGGAAAACTCGTGTAGCGAGATCCGCGAGAATTCTCCTCTTGACACTATCAGCCTCGCGCTCTAGTCTAAAGACTTCGCTCCACTCGGCTTCGAGAGCCTGTTTGTCATTACTACTATACGCTACTAGAGCTCTATGCGCGTGCTCGAGTACACCGAGTACTAGTTTAGCGTGTTCTAAGTAGAGTTTAAGCGTCTCTCTTTCTCTTACTCGCGAGATCCAAGTCCACGTCGCCAAGGACTTCACCTCACAATATAGCTGAGTAGAGAGTAGTATAATATGCCTAGACCAGCGGCTATTGGTAGCGTGAGTATCCAGGAGAGCACTATTAGCAGTACTGTTCTCATGTTTAATCCGCGTCGCAGACTCCTAGCTCTAACTATCCCCACGCCAAAAGTTGCGGCGAGGGCTAGGCCTAGTAGAAGCAGGTACTCTGAGTGCACGTAGCCCTTTAAGAGTTATCTGTAGAGAGACATATATACTCGCTCTCAGTAATCTATATATTTCACGGGACTTCTATATACAGATATGTACACTTGATCAGCATTCCTGGCCCTCATCAAGACTCAGCACAGCGCGCTTCATCACTGTGTAGAGTAATTACTCTGAACTACTTTTAAAGGGAGTCTGCTACTCCGCGCGAAAGCGCCTACTCAGCGGCTAGTTTCTTGTAGAAGTAGAGTGAGACTAGTGCTGTTAGTAGAGCGTATATTACCATGTAAAATGGCTGTGCGAGTAGTGCTATGTAGATATAACCTCCAAGCGCCCACATTAATCCAAATACCAGCCCGAAGACCCCGTAAGCTAGTGGCCTCTTAGAGGGCTCTACTATTACTGCTACTGAGGCTCTCATCACGCTCTCTTCAGAGCACATTACAATACCCCAGGGTATAGCTGACAAGTAGAGCAGTTCGCGGGGAGCGTAGACTACTAGAGCTGTGTATAGTGGTAGTAAGAGCGGTATTCCAAGTAGTAGTTTTAATCCAACTCTGTCAAATAGGACTCCAAGTGGTATTGCTACCAGCGCGTCGACGAGCATAGCTAGTCCGTAGACTAGTCCTATCTCCACGTCGCTCATAACACCCCGCGTTTTTAAGTAGTATGAGGCTATAGACCAGTGCATAAACCCGAGAGCTAGTATACTAGTAGCAGTAATGTAGAGCCAGAATCTCCTCGAGTAGCCTCTTAGAGTGATAAGACCTCGAGTACTTGGAATAGACTTCGGAGTGGGGTAGAGTCGCCACGCAATTAGAACTAGGAGTACTGCTATAACACCCGGTACTAGTAGAGCTAAGTACGCTACTCTGTAGCCGTAAAATGCTAGTAGAAAACTAAATAGTAGTGGCCCCATGAAAGCACCCAATTGATCTAGGAGCTCGTGTATACCAAAGCCCTTTCCCACACCAATACTCTCAGAGACCTCGGCTAGTATGACATCTCTAGTTGGAGCTCTCAGCCCCTTACCGAGCCTGTCAATAATGTAGAGGAGGACTACGAGCTGCCAGGTGGGCGCGAGACCTATTACTGGAATGCTCAGAGCTGTTAACAAGTAGCCTAGTAGTGTAGAGCCCCACAGGACGCGGGGTGAGCCGCGCGTACTCGCGATATACCCGGAGATCAGTCTAAATACGAGCCCGAGGAACTCCCCAACGCCAATTAGGGCAGCCGCTAAAGCAGGTGCAGCTATTTCGGCGAGGTACGCTCCACTAACAGACCTACCACCCTCGTAGACTATATCCGCGAAGAGAGAGACTAAGCCTAGTAGTAAGAATACTACTAGTACTTCTCGGTGACTACTACTCAAAACTAGGCACCTTGTAGACTCTACCAGCGGGGAATTTTTAAAGCTTATACTGGGATTTTCTTAGAACTAGCTGAAAGGTGCTTACAATGAGTGTAGAAGTGTCACTAGCTAGGCTTGTCTCGGCTATTCGAGAGGGTAGAGTAGAGAGTCTTGTAGAGGAGTTGAAGAAAACTGGGAGTTTCACGTTTCTCTCTTACAGGCTGCCGAGAAAGCCTGTGAAGGTGAGAAATCCGCGAAAAGAGCTCGTAGAGCTAAATCCGGGAATGCACAATAAACTAGAGTACGCGTTATTTAAGGCTACTATTGAAGCGGCTAAGAGTGGGAGAGTACCGGTGTTTAGAGAGATAGCTGAGCTTGCAAGTGACTACAAGGCGACTGCTAAGTACCTTGTTACTCTCAGTGAGAGTGGAATTGTAGTGTTTCCAGATCCTGAAAAGGCCTCTAAACTCGTTGAAGCCACTAAGGCTCTCTCTGAGAGCAAGTACAGGAGGAGAATTACGAAAGTACTAGACCTCCCAGTAGTAGTGAATTTCAAGCTACTCGAAGAGAACGCTACTAGATTAAACTGCGAGTTCAGAGAGGCTAAAATAGTGTGTTTCTTCACGTCACATAATGAGGAGAGAGAGCAGGATAAGCTGCAAGTAAAGATCTTTAATGAGTACATATCGCAGTACACTAAGTAGTCGAAGAGCTCACAATAGTCTTTGCCACTTCGTAGTGCACTTCACTAGTAC
>JAJHQY010000081.1 GCA_020833085.1 Desulfurococcaceae archaeon | reverse complement strand
CCCCGGGGTGGCCGCCTTGTCAGCTTTAGGTATAGTGGAAGAGCCATTTATAATAAGAGATGTTAAGGCAAGAATGATCTTAGATAGTAGAGGTAACCCTACAGTTCAGGTGAGAGTGGTAACTGAGGGCTATGGAGTAGGCGTAGCAAATGCTCCCAGTGGCGCGTCTGTAGGTAAATACGAGGCTGTAGAGCTTCGTGATGGTGGAAAAGAGTATTTAGGTAGAGGAGTTAGTAGAGCTATTGAAAACGTGAACAAGATTATCGGACCCGCGATAATAGGTGTAAGCGCTCTTAGACAGCGATATATAGACGAGAAGATGATCGAACTTGACGGCACAGCCAATAAGAGCAGACTGGGAGGTAATGCTATTGTTGCTACAAGCCTCGCTGTAGCTAAAGCCGCTGCCTCAACACTGGGAGTGCCGCTCTACATGTACCTTGGAGGAGTCAGAGCTGACTTGCTACCAGTTCCGATGCTGAACATTATCAATGGCGGCGTGCACGCTGGAAATAAACTCGACTTCCAGGAATTCATGATTGTGCCTGCTGGTTTCAGCGACTTTGTCGAAGCATTAAGAGCTTCTATTGAAATATACCACACGCTAAGACTCATTTTAAAAGAGCGATTCGGCCCCAGTGCTATTAACGTGGGAGATGAAGGCGGCTACGCGCCGCCACTAGAGAAAGCGCGCGATGCTCTAGACCTACTCGTTAAGGCTATAGAGAAGGCCGGCTACGCGCCAGGAAGCCAAGTGGCTCTTGCTATAGATGCCGCTACTTCAAGGCTCTACAGAGAGGACAGAAGAGTATATACTATTGAAGGAAAAGAGCTCACTAGAGAAGACATGATTCACTTCTACGAGAGCCTAATCTTAGAGTATCCACTAGTCAGTATTGAAGACCCCCTACACGAGGAGGATTTTGAGGGCTTTGCCGAGCTGACTCGTCAACTAGGCTCTAAATGCCTAATTGTAGGCGACGACCTCTTTACTACAAATTACAAGAGGCTGAGCACCGGTATTCAGTATCAAAGCGCGAATGCTATACTCGTGAAAGTTAATCAAGCTGGCACTTTAACTGAGACCATAGACGTAGTCAAGCTCGCCACTGAAAACAACTACAGAGCTATAATAAGCCACAGAAGCGGCGAAACCGAGGACACCGCGATAGCTGATATAGCTGTAGGTCTTCAAACAGGGCTCATAAAGACTGGCGCTCCCGCACGCGGTGAGAGAACTTGTAAATACAATAGGCTTCTCGAGATATACGAAGAACTGGAAAAACCCCGCTATCCAGGCTTTAAGGTCTTTCCACGCAAGCCCTAGCTACTACCTACCTGCCCCTCTCCGTTTTTAATAATTTTCTATGGAACGAGTAAACCTACTATCATTAGCACTATACCTGTAACTAGCACAAACTTTATTAGCTGATTCACTGTCATGTTGGGTATTAACTTCACTAAGTTTATGAGAAGCCTCACTAGAAACGCCATCGCTAGTACTAGTATTAATGTAAACCCCACTAGGAACAGCCAGAAGCCGACTCCACTAATACTGCTAAGTACTCCTCCGAGCTTTCCTAGTAACTCGATTACTGCTGATGAGCCGCTCATAACTCTCCCTTTAAAACTATCGCGTGGAAAATGGTATTTTAAGGAGAAGGACTAGTAGTACCACTACAGTGATGAGGGTTAAAAGCGCTGAGCCTGTGGCAATGGTGAGCGCCAGGCTTCTGACAGCTATTACCTCGCTCCCACTACGCGGTTAAACAAATAGAGAGTAGAAGTTTACTTGTTAAGAACACGTTGAAACCCTCTGCTTTTAAACACTCTACATTGCAGTTAAGTGTGGTGTACATTACATGGTGTGTGAGACCATTGAAAAAGTCACTGAGTGCCTCAACAAGCCTGTAGTAGATCCATATGGTAGAAGACTGGGGTTTATAGTTAGCTACTACAGCAATTCCGATGGCAAAGTCTATGCTCTAGAAGTGAACTTTAACGATACCAATTACAAAGAGATCCCGATAGAGAGATTCACTACATCTGTTGAGGGAATAGTACTAATACCTGAACATGAGTATAACGCCATGCTCGTAGAGAATAGGATTAGAATAGTTAAATCCAGAATAGCTTCTCTAGAAGACCTCTACTCCAGAAAGGAAATACCAGTACACGTCTATGAGCAGTTTAAGAAAAGACTAGAGGAGGAATTAACTAAGTTAAAGAGCTTAGCACGCGAAGTGAAAGAGGCTCTGAGAAAGCGCATACATGAAATTGAAGACTTAATAGCCGAAGTAGAGAAGTCCATGAGCGTGCTAAAAACTAGTTATCTCGCAGGTGAAATATCCGAAAAGCCCTATCTAGACGCACTAGGCTCTATGAAGAAGTCCCTGGAAATATTAATGAAAGAGAAAGACTCTCTTAAGAAACACATCGACGCTATTGAGTCACTAGAAGCACTACCCCTAGCACCAGCAATAAGTGCAAAACAGCCAGAAAAAACTCCTATTCCGACACAGCAGAGCCAGCCTGTACAGGTAGTCGTGGTAGAGTAGACGTTTTTTAACAAAACTCCTTAAAGAACAGACATTTCACTTCTAAGTCAAAGTGTAGACTTAAAGTGCTGGAAATGTCTTAACGTAGTTCAGCCAAGCGCAAA
>JAJHQY010000003.1 GCA_020833085.1 Desulfurococcaceae archaeon | reverse complement strand
TAGACGGGGTCCTCGATTCTGCCCCTAATAGTGGTGGTGACGCCTTCTAGAGCGATTTTATTAGCCTCTATTACGTGCCACGGCTTGCCAACATCAATCCACTTACCACTGTACTCGTAGACTCTTATTGGGCTTCTAGTGGCCACTTTGTTAACTATGCTAGTTAGCTCGACTTCGCCGCGAGGACTTAAAGAGACGTCGCTGTTCTCGAGAATATCTTTGACTCTCAACTTGTAGAGACCGGCGTTCACCAGGTCTGATTCCGGCTGCTCGGGCTTTTCGACGATGTACTTTAAGTAGCCGCCATCGCTGTAGAGAACGCCGTAGTCTCTCGGATTGGGAACTCTCACACCGACGATGATGTTGCCACTTTCTCTGCTAATTCTCTCCAAGACTCTCCAGTCTTCGAGAAACACATCGGAATACGTGATTATGACCTCGTCGTCTGGATCTAGTGTTCTAGTGGCGATTAGCACAGCGTCGCCGGTACCAAGGAGTTTTTCTTGTCTTACAATTCTCACGTTCCTACTCATTAGACCGCCGCTCTCAAGGTACTTCACCACGAGGTCAGACATGTATCCAACAACAACAACGACCTCCTCTACTACTTTGAGTAACGCCTCAATGTGCCACTGTAAGAGCGGCTTACAGAGAACAGGTATGAGCGCTTTGGGCCTCGTCTCTGTAATAGGTCTAAGTCTTGTCCCCTCGCCAGCGGCGAGTACGACTGCTTTTAGAGCCAAGAAAATGCCCCCTCTACTAGCACATGCTACACTAAGTGCACTAGACACTAAGTAGCTAGGAAGGCGATTTAAAGATGCCTCGAGAAGGGATCAGGGTGATAGGACGAGTAGAGAGTACTAGAATTGTAGTGTGCTGGGTGCTGGTCTACTTTGTTGCTACTTTACGTAGTTGTATTGGAGAAACGACCACAGCGGGTTTGGGTCCTTCTGGTGTGGGTACCATTAGCAGTTTTGTCTTGTAGACCTCTACTCTTCTAATTGGGTAGATTTTTCTGGCACGCTCTGCTATTTCATTAGAGATCTTGTAGCTCAGGATCTCGGAGACTAGCTCTGCGAGTGTTAGTTCTGGGGCTCTACTAGTTATGTAGTCACGCATAATTTTTCTAATTGCTCTCTTCTGGCTACTCTTACATCTATAACTAGTCAGAGCGACTATTGTCATTCTCAGCACATATCCGTCTTTAGTTGTAATGTCAAATATCCCTTGTATTTTGCTACTCTTTCTCCTGATTAGACTCCTCATGTAGTCTCTTGCCAGCTCGTGGCCTTTAAACCACGTATATGCCTTGCCCCCCTCGACTTTAATTATCTGGAAGTAGAGCTTCACGTGAACTTGTGAAATATCGCCAGTTATATCGTAAAGCGTAGTCTCCATTACTCGACCAATTAACTTGTCGGGGTCGTCGGCCGGTATAGTACCTAGACTTATGTAATTAAACATTTCTGGTGCTAGTACCTCATACCACTTCTTCAACTTCCACTTATCCTTCACAGGTCTACTAGCAGACAAGTAGCTGGACACCCCCTACTGAACCGGGACTCTACACATGGTTAAAACGGCTTATTAAGTCTTTAATGCACTGTGCGTGCTTAAAATCGCTTTTAGTGATAGTAGTAGGTCGTTCACAGTCGCCCTAGCTCTCTTAACGGCTTCAAAGTCGCTCTCGGCGTGAACATTTATCTCGACCTCGTAGACGCATTCACCGCTCCTAGACTCCCTGAAACTCTCACTAATACTCATGTTCTTAGTCGTAGCGCGGTTATCAGGGGTGAGAGCTCTCATAATTGACTCGACGAGTTTACACTCACCGCTAATGCTCACTAGGGCTTTTACTTTACTCTGCACACCTGGCTCTCCAGGCACTTCGAGTACGCCTCTTCGGGTTTGACACCTACTCTGAGTAGCTCCCTGAGAACAGTCACCTCCTCTCCATCACAGACAGCGCTTACAGCTCTATTCTGTGGTGCGATGCCGTGGTATAGCAGTACGTCTACTATTAGGTCTGGTCTCTGCAGAGACTCCTCGCACTCAAAGACGCTCCTCCCACTTCTCAGGAACTCTACTAGTTGCGTTGAAAGCGACGCGGCCAGGTAGTCTACTATGCTATTGTACACAGCTAGAATCTGTGGTAGCGCGTCTACACTCAGAGGCAACACTACTATGTCTAGTGGGCACTCTCTACAACTACTCTCATAGACCACAAGGCCTCCGAGGGCTTCATGAGCTTCTAGCTCCAGTGCAGTGCCATAGCCCTCTACGTGTATGTAGAAGTCGCCAACAAGCTTAATTGGCAGCTGGAGGTCTATTTTAGCGTATTGCTGAGCCACCTCTGAGATTTTTTTGATGAGGGCTGAAGCCTTCTTAACGTCTTCCTCGCCACTAATCTCTTTCAACCTAACAGAGCTAGGGTCGCTAACACCGAGTACTTCTCTCACAATTCGAGACGCGTTCTCCAAGTTACCCGTGATCCCGGGAATGAAGGGTACAAGTGTCCTCGCCAGCGCTGACACTAGACTACTCCTCTTAGCACCCCAGAGCCGTAGTGACACTACTTCTGTAACGATTTTCTGAGATGCTAGTTCGCTGAGAATAGAGTTCTCCAAGCCTTTAAACCCGCCAGCTTTAAAGTCGTAGTGCCCGCGGTAGAGCCCCGAGATCACGGCTAGTATTTTACACCACTTGTCGACTCCTCCAAGCGCCTTCTCTAGTAGTGAGACTGTGAGAGCCGTCACAGAGCTCGTACTAGTAGACGAGAGCACTAGTTGTTTTTGAGTATTAGTGGGCTGTAAATTCAGGAGTATAGCCGGGTCACTGCTATAGTCGAGGAGGACTTTGGGGTCCAAGTTTACTCTCACATCCCAGCCGTGTTCGCTCAGGTTCTTCAAGAGGACTCCAGCTGAGAGGAGAGAGTCTAGTGAGCTATCTGGTACTATAGTAAAGCTCTTATACGACTCTATAAAGCCGATAAATGAGGCCTCGCTCAAGTAGCTAGTACACCAAGTACTGAGAAGTAGTGAGTGCTATTAAAATCACGATGTCTGCGGGAACTTGTAGAGTCCTGTGGACACAATTAACTTCGCCGCTTCCGGATCGTAGTTCCAGTCTGGTGGTAATTTACCAACTCTCTTGTAGTACTTGACGAGCCTGTGTATTTTAGACTCTATTTCTATTAAACCACGCTTGCTGTGGTAGTCCTTGGGGTGCTCTTCTAAGTGTCTACGTAGATTAACAGCTCTCTTCATTAAGTTAAAGAGGTCTTCAGGCACGACTAGTTTAATACCGTGCTTTTCGAGTACATCTTCAACTTTCTTGCCTATAACCTGCTTAAGTAGCGGTATTCCGTACTGGTCTCGCAGTATAATACCTATCATTGAGGGAGGGTAGCCCTTCTTAGCTAACTCGACTACGAGCTGCTCTATGTCACTCGGACTGAGGTCTAGTTTGAGCCAGCGTGGTGGCCCGGCGCGCGCGGGTCTAGTGGAGTGTGATTGCCCCTTATCGCGCTTCTTGTTCACTATACTTCACCACGTCTAATCACACTTCAATAAATACACCCCTAAAAAATGCTTGATTCCACGTATTTAGCAAAAACTCGTGAAACTGCTTTAGCTCTATGACTATACTTATTCTTCTCCTCTACGCTCATTTCAGCGAAAGTTCTCGTGTCGCCGTAAGGGACAAATATGGGGTCAAATCCAAATCCCCGCGTACCTCTGGGCGCAGTGGTAATGTAGCCGCAAACCTCTCCCTCACCAATAATGACTCCTCTCTCGTAAGCTAGCGCGGCAGCCGACTTGAAACACGCCTCTCTCTCTTCAACTCCTTCTAGTAATTTGAGCACCCCTCTCAGCCCTATAGTCCTGTACACGTAGCTACTATAAGGACCTGGAAAGCCGTTGAGTGCTTTTATGAAGAGACCGGCGTCCTCGACGAGTACTGGTCTATTTGCAAATAGGTACGCGAGAATAACAGACTTAGAGACGATCTCTACGAGGCTGTCTCCCTGAACCTCTATTTTAGGTAAATTGCACTGCTCTAACTCAATACCGTACTCTCTAGCTACAGCTGAGACTTCTTCTAGTTTATGCACGTTACTAGTTGCAAAGCACACTTTTCTACTCGACATACTTCTCCCTCAAGATGGCTTTGCGAATTTCTCTGTCAACATACCTGCCCCTAGCGCGAATCTCGCTCACTTTCCTAATTACGGCGTCGCCACCTACTTTGCTGTGCTCTCTGTACGCCTTGAACATGGTCCTCGTAAACGCCTCTGCGAGCTCGGGGAATAGGGCTTCAACGCTTCTACTCATTAAGTGCAAGTCTATAGCGTACTCTTCAACGTCATTACTGTAGCCGGACAGCCCGAAGTCTATTATCACTATCTTGCCGCTCTCTCTGAGCAGTACATTTGCGAGCGTGAAGTCTCCGTGGTATATACCCATGTTGTGCATTAAGGCGGCGTACTTCCCAATATTCCCCGCGATCTCCTCGACTACGCTCGCGCTAAGCGAGCCCAGTATATCTGAGAGCCTCGACCCCTCTATGTACTCCATTACAATAACACCAGCCTCCTCGTCTACTAGTAGTACGGGTGGTACTGGCACGCCAGCCAAGTAGAGCTCTGAGAGAATTTTGGCTTCAGTTCTAGTCCTCGACTCGATAAACACCTTATTGAAAACGGGATTTCTAAAAGGCTTGCTCACTCTCTTCTTAATAACGACTCTCACGCCGAAGAACTCTCCGAGGTAGATTTCAGCCTCGGCTCCTCGAGCTATAAGAGTAGAGTCTACGAGAGCCACGGGTACGTCTCCTCGTCTAGTCTAAAGCGCTGCCTCACCACTAGGTTTTCGGGCTCTACGAGCCTGCCGTAGAGGTACTGGAGTAGTCCCGTGTACGCTATCATTAAGCCGTTGTCTCCAGCGATCTCGGGGGGAGTCCCGTAGTACTTGACACCGTAAAACCCGGCGAGGGCCTCGAACTTCTCTCTGAGTACAGTATTCGAAGCTACTCCGCCCACTAGTAGGACTTCGCGCTTACCAGTGAGCATTAAACTTCTCTCAACGACCTCGAGTAGCATGTTGAACGCGGTTTCCCTCAAACTATTACACACTCTACCTAGCTGGCTCCTACTACTCCCAGCTTCTCTTGCAATTCTCAAGGCAGCTGTTAGTAGACCCGAGAAGCTGAGGTCGGCCCCCTTCACGGTGTATGGTAGTGGAATGAACTCGTTGCTCCACTCAGCGCAGATATCAATGGCGTGCTTGCCGTTAACTACATAGGGTGGGGCTATTCCAATCTCGCGTGTAAAAGTGTCTAGTAGATTGCCGAGGGGTATGTCGAGAGTCTCGCCTAGAACTCTGTATCTCTTATCTTTCTGCACGGCTATTAGGGTGTTGCCTCCCGACACGTACACTACAAGTGGGTCTCTCATACCCCCCGCGAGCTTACCTATCTCTATGTGCGCGACTGCGTGGTTGACGGGTACTAGTGGCTTATTCCAGTAGGCTGAGAGAAACCTCGCTACTGTTGCACCAACCCTGAGACACGGGCCGAGACCGGGCCCCACAGCTACAGCCACGACGTCTACTTCGCGTAGAGTAAGCCCAGCTTCTTCAAGAGCGCTCTTAACTACACTGTGAGCGGCGTTTACGTGGTGTTGAGCGGCCTCGCTGGGGTGTATTCCGCCCTTCTCGGGCTTGTAGTGACTTGACTTGTTAGCTAGTACGCGTACTCGCCCGCTCTTGAACTCTAGAACACCCACTCCGAAAGTGTGACTAGTAGACTCTATTCCGAGTACTACTACTCGCCTCTCAGTAGGGGGCACTACTACGGGGATCTCGTACAGTTGCCCTTCGAGCATTACTGTTAATCCTTTAGCCTAGTCCTCCCTACTTGGCAAACTCAACGTAGCTACACTTGCCGCAGTGCCAGCGGGGGATGGGCTCTTTGTGGAAAGCCATGAAAGACCCGCACTTTGGACAAGTCTTGTTCTTTCTCCTAATAGTCCACTTCTCGACGTCTATTTCGTAGAGCTTGTGAATATACGGCATAATTAGTCACCTACTGGGACGTCTGAGTCTGTGCTAGTTTTGCGAGAGACTCTTCATCTCTCTTAATAATGTACTCCGGCTCAAAGGCTCTCGCGCGCTCAGGACTATCGTAAATGTGGACTTCAACTCTGCTCGCGCACATACCGTACTCTGTTTTAATAGACCTAATGTACACTGCGTTCAAGTCAGCGTTGTACAAGCTAGCTACAGCTTTTTTCAAGAGCCCTCTACTGGGAGTCCCCTCGCCCCCATGAAACACTCTTAATACGAGTTCGCGCCTCCTTATTAGTGGATTATAGCGCTCTTCCACCACTTCGCAGTCGTACTTGTCTAGCAGTCTAATGTGCTTACTCATAGACACCACCCACGCCATAGGCGACTATACTGGGTTTAAGTAACTTCAGCATTTTTAAAGCAATGTTTAAGTCCGATTTAAGCTTCACAGCACCGACACCAGGCTGACCATAAATAATACTAATACCTCGCCTAGCCAGAAACGGTATGACTAGTAAGTCCTCTTCTCCCACTACCCTGATACACCCCCTCTCCACGCCACTAACAGTAGTTATTGTGTTCAAGCTCAACGTGCCCGGGGGGTTTACAACCACTCTACACTCACTAGTACTAACCGCGTAGCTGGCCGCGTGTGGGCGCCTCTCGCTCTTGTAGTCGACGACTCTAATAACGGCGCTGTGCCTCGCCGACACGACGTCCCCCACAGAGACAACAGCGCTGAGGCCCCTCACTTCTCCACGAGTTGGCTCTACGTACAGTGTGCCCTGGGGTAGAGCGAGGGCTCTTCTGAACTCCGAGGGCAGTACTAGTGCTGGAATAGCTAGGGGTGTCCTACTCGAGTTTAACAGCATACCTACCCTTGCCAGTAATGCTCAGCGCCTTAGCCAGTTCAGAGCCCTCGGGGTCAATGGTTATTATGACGCCGCTCCACTCATCGGTGAACTCTTTGGAGCCGCAGTGCGGGCAAACCTCGGCTTCTCTGTCTACTAGCGCCCTGCACGAGGAGCACGCCTTGAACGGAGCCTTCTTCCTCCTAGTACTCAAGCCGGCTCACACTCGAGCGGCTTCTAGAGCTGTGCGTGAAGTGCTACTTAGACCTACCCGCCTTGCCCTCTTTAATCCACTCTAATTTCCCGAGCCCCGGCTGCCTCATAGTCATGTGTATTCTTATGCCCTTACCCGGCAGTATTCCCATTGTGTAGACTCTAGCTCTAACAACATCGCCTCTCTCAACGCGCCTTCTGCTCTCTTCTAGCAGTAGTGATCCCGTGGCCGTGTCGAAAGTCACGTGCTCGTCGGAGACTTGGTTTATGTGAATAAAGCCGTCAATAACGCCGAGATTCACGTAGAGCCCCGCTCTAGTAACAGACACTACTTCGCCCTCTACAACCTCCTTCACGAATGGAGAAAACGCGACAAACTCGAACTCTACATTGTGATACGACGCGCCGTCACCTGGCACTAGAATTCCGAGGGGATCTACGCTAGCGCTAACTATTGCCACTACTACGGCTAAGTGTTTGGTGTTCCTCTCCGCGTCCTCGATGTACACCAGCCTATTCTCGTACTTAGCTCTGAGCCCCTCTAGTACAGCGGACTCTAAGGGCTTTGAGAATTTACTCGGCGGCACTCTCACTAAGTCTCTCGCTTTCACCAGCATAAACATCTCTACTCACACTCAACTAGACTTAACCAGAGAGCTTAACTTACTAGGCATAGTCGTTTCAAGGCTAATAAGTGTAGTCCACGAGTAGCTCACAGCTACTCCCAACCGCCCGCGGGTCTCTCTTCGACTTACTACTAGAGTCTCCCGCGCACGCCTACTTGCGAGTTTAGAGGAGCTCGTGTTCTAGCCGGGCTCTTCAAAGTAGAGGCACTCACAGGTAGTTACCTCGAGGAACGCCTTCAACTTTAACACGCCTCGCCTCCTCTCTGAAATAGGCTTCTGGAATGCCGTGTAGTCTCAGCTTTCTACGTAGTTCTCTATCATTAGTAGCGACTATAGCGTTGTGTTGAAGAGCGAAGTTTACTATAGCGTCATCAACGCTCTCTCCCGGCCTCAGCGTGTACTCTACTATTCTGCAGTACTGCTCAGCTAGTCTAAGGGCGAGGAGGGCTTTTCTAGCAGTACTACTCTTATAGCTCGTGGCTATTTTAACTAGCTCGTCGTAAACAGGCTTTAAAACTACGAAGTCGGGCTTCGTCTCTAGCTCCTCCTCTATCTGTTCAAATACGCGCACACCACTAGCAGCTAGCATTAACATGTTAGTGTCGAGGACTACTAGGGGGCGCCTACTCGTAGAGTTCTTCGACAAAACCCCACCCAGCAAGTCTCCACCTAGCGACTACGCGCCTTCCAACAGCTACTCGAGCCCTTCTCCACGTCGCAATGGGCATTTCTAAGTCTAACTGGGCTCTACCCTCCCGGGCACTCTTAACAGTCGCGATCCTAGTAGCGGGGCCCACCGCGACCACGACTTTCTCTCCCACTTGCAGGGGCGGGAGTTTAACTAGTTGTCCGCGTACGTCGACTACTCTGCTCAGAGGGTTGTATGAGATCTCTATTGACCTCACTACGGGCACTTCGTAGTCGGCTTTTACAGCAATCGAGCCAGCTAGTTGATTGGCTTTTGTCAGTGAGGGGTCTATAGTTGTTCTAAACGCTACTAGACCCCCGGGTTTAGCCTCGTCGAACTGGTGCTCTCCAAATCTTATTTCCTCAATAGTAGTCACTATAGGCGTAAACTCCTGCGAAGGGCTCTTCGCGGACTCTCTCGGCTTCTTAACGCCCGGCAGTATTTTTATCTCGTCGCCTACTCTGAATACACCCTGAAGCACCGTTCCACCTATAACTCCGCCTTGTATCTCGTCGTAGCGCGTGCCGGGCCTATTAATGTCGAAGCTTCTTAGAACGTACATTATTGGTTTCGCCTCGAGGTTTCTCGGAGGTGGGGGTATTAGCTTGTAGAGAGCCTCCACGACTACGTCGATGTTTACTTTGTGGAGAGCGCTCACGGGTATTATAGGTGCGTTCTCGGCGACTGTTCCTTGCACGAACTTCTTTATGTCCTCGTAGTTTTTAAGAGCCTTATCCCTAGAGACCACGTCTATCTTGTTTTGCACGATAACAATGTTCTTTACGCCGAGTATCTCGAGGGCCATTAAGTGCTCGACCGTCTGGGGCTGTGGGCAGGGCTCGTTTGCAGCTACGACTAGTATCGCGCCGTCCACGACCATGGCGCCGCTGAGCATAGTGGTCATGTAAGCCTCGTGTCCCGGGGCGTCGACATAGCTCACTCTGCGCAGCAACTTAGCCTCGGAGCCGTCGAGGCACTTCAACTCAGTAGTGTACGCATCGGGTGGTTTCAGTCCCTCGCAGTAAGCCAAGTTCCCGTCAGCGTAGCCTAGAAAAATAGTCATCCCCCTCTCGATCTCCATGCTGTGCCTCGCAGTCCAGATCCCAGTTAGAGCCTGCACTAGAGTTGTCTTGCCGTGGTCTACGTGGCCTACAACACCTATATTCACTTCGGGCTGTGGGAGCTTCACTACGACATCACCGCTCAACTCCACTACTCGTAGATCTCCTGTGAAAATTTAACTAAACACGCTCTCAGCACGCTCAGTACTTTATTTTAGTATTGATCTGGACTATGTCAGGCGCGATTGTGTTGCCCCTGACAATTTTGCGTCTACGCTCGCCGTCTTCACGTGGGTGGAAGCCTGGAGGACCGGATAGCAGAGCGGCCTTCTTCACTGGCCCAGGTATGTCTGGCCTCATTGGAAATCCGCTTATGTCGCTACCCCCCGTTATTACTAGCCTAACCCCCCTTAGCCCCACAATAGAGCCGTCTACTTCGTCACCTATTCTCAGCCCTAGAAAAGCACTAGTCCTCTGGTCGTTTATTCTTATCTGCCACGCTCTAGCTCTAAACACCTCTCCCTCTAGTTCTTGTTGCCCAGTCAGGTCTATTAGCCTCGCGAGACTCACTCTCACCTCGCCATCTGGTATTTTGTCGTCCACCTCAACTCTACCCGTGATCTTGACTTTCACGTTAGTGTCGGGCCTGATCATTCTAATAGTCACTACGCCGTGCTTAGCTCCGAGTTCCGTGTACATTTTAGAGTTCATCTTAATTATGGGTAGTTCGAACTGCTCTTTCATACTGTCAGTGAACGGTATATCTGGGTCTCCAACTACTTTCACTCTAAGTACTCTTTCCTGTCTCGGCGCCTCGGGGTCTGAAATCACGATCTTGAAGTCTGGCACAGCGCTCACCAGTTCCCCGGTGAGGCTCTCGTAGCCACTACACTTACACGGGTTTAAAAGCTTTCCCGGAGCTTTAGTGGTCAAATATTACCTCCTAGAGTTCATGTAAACTTGGTGAGGTGTGCTTATGTCGGAGAAGACTAAGATGTGGATTAGACAGCCAATAATTGTCGTGCTCGGACACGTTGACCACGGGAAAACCACACTACTAGATAAAATTAGGGGTACAGCGGTTGCGAAGAAAGAGCCCGGCGAGATAACACAGCACATAGGCGCCAGTGTAGTGCCCGCTAGTGTTCTCGAAAAGCTCTCAGAGCCCTTAAAGAAGATCTTTCCGAAACTGCGAATAGAGATACCGGGCCTCCTCTTCATCGACACACCGGGCCACGAGCTATTTGCCAGTTTAAGGAGACGTGGCGGTAGCGTCGCTGACCTAGCTATTCTAGTCGTCGACGTAATGGAGGGAGTAATGCCCCAGACAGTCGAGTCTATAATGCTACTAAAAGACAGAAACGTCCCCTTTATCGTGGCGGCGAACAAGATAGACAGAATACCCGGCTGGATCTCTCACCCAGACACGCCTTTCCTCGAGAGTATTAAGAGGCAGAGTCCTAGAGCAGTGAGCGAGCTCGAAAAGAGACTCTACATGATAATCGGGAGGCTCTACGAGTTCGGCTACCAAGCCGAGAGATTTGATAGGGTTAGAGACTTCAGAACAACTGTGCCTATAGTTCCCATTTCCGCTAAAACTGGAGAAGGCCTTCCAGAGCTATTAGCCCTAATCGCGGGGCTCGCGCAGCAGTTCATGAAGAAAAGGCTCATTACGAGCGACGAGCCCGCTAAGGGAGTAGTCTTGGAGGTTAAAGAGGAGCCTGGTCTCGGCGTGACTCTCGACACTATAATATACGACGGCGTTATAAGGAAAAACGACACATTTATAGTTGCATCTAAGAGTGGATACATCGTAGCGCATGTTCGCGGGCTACTAATGCCGAGACCTCTACAAGACATGAGAATGCACGAGGGCAAGTTTATACACGTCGACGAGATACACGCGGCGGCCGGCGTTAAAATAGTAGCGCCGGGTCTAGAGGAGGCTATTGCGGGCTCGCCGCTATACGTTATACCCCCAAACGCGCCAATAGACGAGTACGCTAAGCTAATACGTGAAGAGGTCTCGCAAGTAGTGTTTAAGAGCGAGAGCGACGGCGTAGTAGTGAAGGCAGATACTCTAGGCTCGCTGGAGGCGCTGGTAACGGCACTTAGGAGAGAGAATATACCAATAAGGCTGGCTGATGTGGGCAATGTCTCGAAAAACGACGTAATAGAGGCGAGCGTGGTTAAGAAGTCTAAGCCCGAGTACGGAGTTATCCTCGCGTTTAATGTAAAAGTGCTCGAAGAGGCCAGAGAGCTCGCAGAGAAAGAGCAAGTTCAAATATTCTCGGAGAAAGTGATCTACAGGCTACTCGAAAACTTCGTGAAGTGGGTTAAGGAGTACAAGCTCGCGGAGAGGCGGCGGGCTCTAGAGGCACTCGTGCGCCCCGCTAAAATTAGAATTCTACCGGGCTGCGTCTTTAGGAGGAGTGATCCAGCCATTGTCGGCGTGGAAGTGCTAGAAGGCACCATTAAACCCGGATACCCCCTTATGAGAGATGACGGCGTGCCTATTGGCAATATAATGCAGATCAGAGATAGAGACAACGTGCTCGGAGAGGCTCGAAGGGGTCAACAAGTCGCAATTAGTATTAAGGGCAAGGTTCTCGTGGGGAGACACGTAGACGAGGGGGATGTACTGTACACTGATATACCGAGAGAACACGTAGTCCAGTGGTTAACAGTCTTCTCGAATGAGCTAACTGAAGACGAGAAGAGGGCTCTCGCAGAGATAATTAAGATTAAGCGGGCACAAGACCCACTGTACGGCGTGGTCTTTCAGCCTCCCCAGACACCCTCTTCCAGCACAGCGTAACCCGGCGTAGCTCAGGGGTTTCCCCGAGGCGATTATTTGTCTCGGGGCTTCCGGGCTCTGCTCGAGTTTTCACCGCGTCGCAGCCAGGGCTCTCGGGGCTTCACGTAACCTCTAAGCCCCTCATCTGCTCTGGAGTAGCAGTTCAAGCAGTAAAACTCGCCATCAACAACTAAGTATACACGGGAAAACTAATACGCCCAATCAGTCACAGACCGCCCCTTATTTAGTCTGTTGACCGTACTTTAATGTCCACTTGTACTTTCTGGGGTCTCTACCCAGCTTGTAGTTCTTAAAGCACTTGCTACCACAAAACCACAGTATAGTCCCGTCGTTAAGTACGTACATGAGGCCTGTTCCGGGCTCTATTTCGCCGCCGCAAAATGTGCACTTCACTAGTCTAGGCATGCTCCTTAACCCTACTAATCACTGTCTAGTACACTGAGTGAGTTTAACGCTTAAAAAGCATTAACACGTACTTAGTACAAGAACTAGGCATCAGGGTGCTTAGTGCCTTGAGTGGCGAGACGCGCGAAGTGAGAAAAGTAGTGTTTGAGCCCCCCAAGGTAAACGTAGTAGAGGAAATAGGGTTCCCAGCAGAGGTTATTCAGATAATCGGGCGGACAGGCGTTACGGGGGAGGTCACACAGGTTAGAGTACGAGTTCTAGAGGGGCGTGATAAGGGCAGAGTCATAACTAGAAATGTGAGAGGCCCCGTTAGAATAGGAGACATAATAATTCTACGCGAAACGGAGAGAGAGGCTAGGAAGTTAACGGCGAGGAGATAGCTAGAAAAACGCTCCTGGTCTTTTAGACTTCTCTCAGACTGTTCTAGCCTGATCTAGCTCGGATCTGCTGCACTTGCTTAATTATTTCTTCAACTAGGTCCTTTGCTCCTCCAGGGTCAATAATAGCGACGGAGGCGGCCGCGACTTCTATGCCGGCAGCCTCGCCCAGCCTCTTCTTACTCGGCACGTATGTGTAGGGAATTTTCTTCTCGTCGCAGAGTATTGGGAGATGGCCGACTATTTCCGGGGGGTCTACGTCCTCTGCTATAACTACTAGTTTTGCGAGGCCTCTCTCCACAGCCTTAGTTGTCTCGTTTGTCCCCTTCTTTATCTTGCCTCCCGTCTCTCTGGCTTTCTTAACGGCCTCGTAGGTCTTCTCGGCGAGTTCTGGCGGGACGTTGAACTTTACGTAGAAGGGCTTTGACACGGTTCATCCTCCTCCTCTTCTCGTCCCCCACACAGGATTACATGTTAACTCAAAATAAGCCCTTATAAAGCTTTAGTCATGCGCGTATATTAGTACAACTCTCTCGCCGCTAATACCGTCTATGCGGGCAAAGCCCAGTCTGTAGAGCTGGACAATCGAGTCTACTTTCTCACTCAGTATTCTACGCTCCAAGTAGATCTGCCTCCTGGCGAGTCTTAGCCCCTCCGCCACTACCAGCTCTCCTGTAGTAGACTCTCTGAGTAAAACCCACTGAATAATAGGCGCGTTCAGCTTTTCGGCCTCTTCGTGGCTAATACTGTGAAGCTTAGCGACAAATACAGGGATTTCATTCCACGTGTCTATGCGTGTTATTTCAAAGTTGGCGAGCCCCATTAACCTAAAGACCCCGCTCTTAACGGCAGCCAGGTCTGATCTAGAGATCAGTACTATGTCTCCGCTCTCGACTCTGTATTTGAACACCTCGGCTCTAGATGGGTGGACTGGTATTGAGGCCTCTAGTTCCCCCTCGAAGCCACCTAGTTGCAGGTATACGGGGTTTTCAACTGCCATGTAGCGATTAGCCACCGGGTCTATTATTGACCTGTTTAACGCGTACAAGTTCACTAAGCTTATTCTCGCGTCAGTGTGCTTTATGCCGACTTCTCTAATGAGCCTCCAAATAGTCTCTCTGGCTATTCCGCGGCGCTTGAGGGCTCTTAGAGTCCCCAGCCTGGGGTCTGAGAGGGACTTAATGCCCTCTTCTAGTACTAGTTTCCTCATTTTAGATTTACTCAGCACAAGGCCCTCTAGTGAGAGTCTCCCGAAGTGTATTGTCTCCGGGTATGTCCAGCCCATATGGTCGTAGAGGTATTTCTGCTTAATAGTGTTTGTTAAGTGCTCTCGCGCTCTCAGAATGTGCGTTACCCCCATTAAGTGGTCGTCTACTCCGGCAGCGAAGTTGTAAGTCGGCCATACAATGTACTTGTCGCCTACAACTGGGTGCGGTGTTCTCGACGTGTCAATAATTCTGAGGGCAATCCAGTCTCTCACACTGACATCGTGGTGTGATAAGTCAGTCTTGACTCTCACTACGGCCTCGCCCTCTCCGTAGTAGCCTTCTAGCATTTTATCGAACTCTTCTAGGTGCTTCTCTACTGGGAGGTCTCTGTGAGGACACGCCTTGCCCTCAACTCGCAGTGCTCTAATGGTCTTCATGTCGCAGAGGTCCACGTAAGCGCCTCCACGCCTTATCAGCTCCTTCGCGACGCTGTAGAATATTGGTAGCCTAAGGCTCTGGATGTACTCCTCATCCCACTTCACGCCAAGCCACTCCAAGTCTTCTTTAATAGCGTTATACGCCTCCGGGTACGGGGCCTTAGTCCTGGGGTCTGTGTCCTCGAATCGCAAAATCATCTTGCCATCGTACATTTTAGCGTACCAGTAGCTAAGTAGCGCGGGCCGCGCATTACCTAGGTGAAGCGGGAAGTCGGGGTTTGGGGCTAGTCTAGTCACAACTCGCCCTCTAACAGCTCCATGTAGTGGCGGGAGCTCCTTTCTGTGCTCTACGCGCCTCTCTTCAAGTAGCTCGGGCCAGTTCTCTCTAGCTATCTTCAACTGCTCTTCGCGCGTTAACTTGTTGACCTCTTCTACAACGCTCTTAATAACTTCAATATAGCTCTTCATATCCCTCCTGATCTCAGGTAGCTCAGCGGCTACTTTCGAGACTACAGCCTTTAAGTCGGCCTTGCCGTCGTGTTTAACGGCATTTATAATAGCGTGTTTAAACGCGACTTCACGTAGTCTTTTCAACAACGACTCGTCTAGGCTCACTAGTCACCACCACTAGGGCTTTTCGAGGCACTTCCCAGGGCATGTCAATTATAAGCACTACTACTCCCTCGCACAGAGATCGCACATTCCTCACTTCAAACTTACCTGTAACGTGGTAGGCTATAATATCTCCCCTCTTAACCTGTGAACTCTCACTAACTAAGAAGTATATGAACTTGCCGCGGACTTCTTGAAGGCAGAGCTGCGCACTTTTCTCAACTAGTAGTCCAGCGAACTCGGGGAGGGCTGGGTCTTCTTCGAGGACTAGAACACTCCTAGTAAACACAGCTCTCTCTAAGTCTATAAACTGTACTGCGCTTTCATATGGTATTTCCCCAAAAAGCCTTGAGCACTCCTTTAGGGGGCTTTTAGTGTAGAGGTACTTTTGACCAGTAAAACACACGTACTTGTTGCTCTCAGCGTCTTCGACGTAAACCTCGTACACTCTTGAAGAGACGCTCACGTAAAACCGCCACACCGCTTTTTCTCAATGTACTCTAGTGGATTAATACCGCGCTGTACGAGGTAGTTAGCTATTAGAGGACCTAGGACAACGGGGACTTTGCAGAGGTCTCTAATACTCTCTGCTCCAACTAGAAACATCACAGTCTTCAGTGTGGCTATGTAGTTCTTAACGAAGCGCCTAGCCCCCTCTAAGCCCTCCTCTACTAGTGCCTTTAGAATAGGCCTAGCAAAGCCCACGAGGTTAGCTCCTAGTGCAAGCGTCTTAGCTGCGCGGAGTCCACTCCACACTCCACCACTACCAACTACTACTATATCCCGGCTAACACTCCTAGCCTCTATTACTGAGAGGGGTGTCGGCACACCCCAGTTTGCAAGCTCTAGACCTACGTGGTAGTTAGCGCTGTCTCTGGGATTACGGTGAGCCTCGATCAGCGCCCAGTTAGTGCCGCAGGCACCGGCTGTGTCTATGTACTTAACGCCCAGCTCAACTAGTCTAGAGACGACTTCCATTGAAAGCCCGTGACCTACTTCCTTGACTATCACCGGGACTTCGAGTTCTCGCGCAACCTCGCGTATTCTCTCGTAGAGGTCTCCTCCGAAGTCGTGGTCGCCCTCCGGCTGGACAGCTTCTTGCGCTGGGTTCAAGTGTATTGCTAGCGCATCGGCATCAATTACATCAACAAGCCTCTTTAAAGTGTCTACGTCTACTTCTCTCAACTGCGTGACTCCTATATTGCCTATAACGGGGACGTTTCGTGCTATCTCTCTCACAACTCTGTAAGTGTCAATGACGTCCTGTCTAAATGAAGACAGGAGAATAGGGCGCTGACTACCCACACCAATAGCTATTCGAAACTCACTAGCGATCTTGGCCAGCCCCTCATTTATTTGCTTAGATGTAGTAGAGCCTCCGGTTATAGCCTCTATAATTACGGGGGCCCCGAGCTCGTATCCGAGAAAAGTAGTTGAGAGGTCTACTCTATCCAGGTTCAGGCCTGGTAGCCCTCTGTGGACTAAGTACACTTCGCTGTACACGTGCTCGCAGTTCCCCGGAAACACCACGTCCTCTCTCAGACATATCTCTATGTGGCTCTGCTTTCTGGACTCGTAACTAGCCTGGGCAGAAATGAGTACTCACCTAGTGTGTCCTGAGCTATTCACGCGCGACTCTTACGGCAGCGTAGCCAACTACAGCTGACTTATCTCCAGAGACATCTCCGCTCGTCGCGTACTTCAGTAACTTAGCTTTAGCGCCAGTTCTCCTCGCGATCTCAATGAGAGTCATTATTCCGCCCGGGCCGCAGACACTTATGTTTCTCTCCACGATTAAATTGTAGAAGCCCTGCGCGTCGAGTTCAATTACTTTGTTAATAGCGGCCTCGTCCTTCTTCACAGTCACGTCGTGGGGTTCGTAGTGATTAAAATCACTCGAAGCCAGGACAACTACGTCTCTACCGAGCTCTCTAGTGGCTCTGAGTATAGACTCCGCAAGGTCGGCTGCAACACTAGGAGTGTGTATTCCTATTACCACGGGGAGTATTTTCACCCTACTCCCATAAATGTACTGTATAAAGGGCAGTTGCACTTCGACAGAGTGCTCTTCTAGGTGGGCTTCTTCGTCTAAGTCCGCGATGTCGCTGTGCTCAACCACCTTCTTACCTAGCTCCTCGTCGACTTCTAAACTACCTAGAGGTGTCTGCCACTCGCCACCGGGGTACACTGCGATCGGCTTGCCTAAACCCGTATGATTTGTCCCGAGAATTACAAGTGTTTGCGGCACCCCGTCCCGCGCTAAGTCGTAATAGGCGTGAGCGGCAACGGGACCGCTGTATATATAGCCGGCGTGGGGGACTACGTACCCCACGACCATTCGGGGTCCTTGTTCAACTACTTGTGGGAGCGAGCCCGGCCCTAGTCTGTGTTTAAAAGACCACTCTATGATCTTGACGAGATCCTCTCTTCTACTCGGGTAGAAATAGCCCGCGACGACTGGATACCTCACTCTCTTCACTGTCTTCACTACGTGCACACCGTGCGACGCGATTCTAGTACTTAATGTAGTGAGTGTACTTAAAAGTCTAGTTTTGCGAAGCGCGTGAACTGCGCGCTCTACTAGACTGGTGCCTCAAACTCCGAGGGAGGCTCTGGCAAGTCGGCGTTTGCTGGTATTGCACCGCGCTCTCTCATGATCTGCCTCGTGAGTATCCAGTAGAGTAGAGCTAGGCTCTTGCGCCCCTTATTATTCGCCGGGATTACTAAGTCCACGTTCTCGGTTCTGTTATCCGTGTCGGCGAAGGCGACTACTGGTATGCCTATTTCAGAGGCCTCCTTTACAGCCTGCGCGTCGGCTCTGGGGTCGGTTACTAGCACAACAGCGGGTTCAAAATACGTCGTTAGTGCGGGGTTTGTGAATGTGCCGGGGAGAAATCTATCTACAAAGGGCCTGCACTGGAGGTATTGACACATTTTTAAAGCGGGCTTTCTCCCGTAGAGCCTCGCCGAGACTACTGCTATTTTCGCCGGCTCGAACATAGCGAGGAATTTGCCGGCAATTCGCAGTCTCTCGTCAATTTTCCTCACGTCGAGTATGTAGACGCCGTCTGGTCGCACTTTGTAGACAAAAGGCTCCATGTACTTAGTGCACACGTGTGTGCCTATGTGAACTCCAGCGGACAAGTACTTGTCTACTGGAACTAGTAGCTCAATAGTAGTTGCGGGTTTCTCGTACTCACTACTCACACAACTCACCTCACGAGATCTTTGGGAAGCGCAGTATTTCACGCGAGATCTCTATGTGCGAGAGGAACATTCTCCTACAGCAATACCTCTTGACTCCGAGGTCGTCTAGTACTTTAGCGGGGTGTTCACCCCGCTGAACTCTCTCAAGGTACTTCTCCCAGAGGTGTCCTATAACAGCACCGCACGTAAAGCACCTAACGGGGAAGAGCACGAGGCCTCACCTGTAGCTCTTCTGCCACCTCCTCCTAGCGCTAATTCTCCCCCACTTCTCCGGCTCTGTTCTACGCGGGTCGCCGCTTAGCATGTACCTGTCGTATTCTTTAAACAATTTTTTCAGCTCATCGCTTATTTCAGAGAAGTACTCTACTAGGCCTCTGGCAATAGCTATTCTACACGCCTCTGCCTGGCTCATGACACCCCCGCCTTTAACGTTGATCTTAATGTCTACTTTCCGCGCTAAGTCCCCTATTAGTCTCAGCGGCTCTGCTATTTTTTCGCGCGCCATTTCAATTGGGAGCACTTCGAGCGGTATGTTGTTAATCCAGACTCTCCCCTCTCCGGGTTTTATAACAGCTCGCGCAATACTAGTCTTTCTCTTACCAGTCGCTATGACTATCTTCTCTACTCTAGCGGGGATCTCTCCACTTAAATTCGCGCTCACTTAGTACCACCCCTCCACCCCAACTCTCTGGCTAACTCTTCAACTGTAATGTACTTTCCACCGAGTCTCGTGTACATGGCGTCGGGGAATTTAGTAAACTCCACGTTACTCAATTCTGGGGGGACTCCAACGTACACTCTAAGCCTCTTAAACGCGAGTCTTCCACGCGGCTTGTCCATAGGTAGCATACCTCTAACAGCGCGCTTAAATACATTAACAGGGCTTCTGGGGCGTCTAATACCAGATCTCTCGGGGTTTGTGTGCGTCTTTACTTCAAAGAGCAGCTTGTAGCCTTCTACAACGCGCCTTTTCTCTCCACTGAGTACAGCTTTTTCCACGTTCACAACGTAGACTCTGTACCCCTCGAGGAGCTTCTTAGCTACAATACTAGCTAGTCTCCCTAGAATATGCCCCGACGCGTCTACGTAAATAGTCTTCTCCGCGCTCACAGCTCTCACCCTATGATCTTCACGTTAGACCCCGTAGGTCTCTCCTCGAGGAGCTTAAATATACTTACAGCCCTACCCCCGGCTCTTGTTATCTTCTCAATAGCGGTTTTAGAGAACGCAAACGCAGCTACTGTAACGGGGTGGTCTAGCTCTCCGGCTCCGAGGACTTTGCCCGGGACTACTACGTAGTCATTAGGCTTAGTGTACCTATTAATCTTGCTAATGTTAACTACTCTGCGCTTTCTACTAGGCTTCTCAAGCTCTTCTGCTACGCGAGCCCATATGGGCGCGTCGTATGTCTTCGCGTACTTGTAAAGCGTCTCGATGAGCTCTCTTAACACGAGATTAGTCTTCTTCGCTCTCTTCATTCTAAGACACCGACCTCCTTCAGTTTTGACTCAAACTCCTCCAGCTTCTTGATAAGCACGTCAGAGGCTATTACGAGCGCGTTTTTGGGGCTGAGAGCACCGGTAAACTCGAGTTTTAATATGTAGGCGTTTTCTCGCTGCGAGACTCTAATAGCTCTGCTAGGGCAGACACTTTCACAGAGTCTGCAGAAGTGGCAGTCTAGCACTCTCCCCTCGTCGACTACAACTCTGTTCTCGGAAGCCTTTAAAACTCCTCGAGGGCACGCATCCACGCACTTCAAGCAGTTATCGCAGTTGTTGTAGTTTATCGTGATCACGGGGACGTACTTGTGAGCTGCTACTGATACGGGGCTCCACTTAATGTGCTCTTTTCCGCGGCCCAGCCTCGCGTAGGCTTCGAGTTTTATTCTCTGCCCTTTGAGAAGCCTCGCAATTGGTATATCCCCGTACACGGGGGTCACATAGGGGTCTGTGGGTACTAAGTCTTTGGCGTACACTACGCGCTCCTCCTCCTCGGCCTCGACTACGAGGTCGAATTTCGCGAAGCAGTCGGCTGGAAATATGTGCTTCTCACCGGCCTCTGCGCACTCCTCAGGGGGCTTATATCTCAGCACGGCATCGTCGCTTCGAAGAGGTACTAGACCTAGTCTGTGAGCTATGTACTCGTCGTAAAAAGCACTAGAGTTCTCAATAAAGACTACGTAGTCTATAGCCATAGTGGGGGTCTCTGCAATAATGGCTCTCCTAATAGAGTTGAGTACGTGTAGGGAAATCCCCTCAATGTAGAGTTTTAGTGTGAGAGGAGTCTTCTCCAGCACTTCTACTTTCAAGAAGACAAGCCCCCTCTACAGCCTCTTACCTCTCCTACCGCCCGGCCTCCTGGTGGTATCGTGAGGTATTGGAGTCACGTCTTCTATTCTGCCAATTATAAATCCAGACCTCGCGAGAGCTCTAATAGCGGCCTGAGCGCCAGGCCCCGGCGTTTTAGGCCCGTGTCCACCCGGTGCTCTGACTTTAATGTGGAGTGCCGATATCCCCTTCTCAAAGGCCTCGGCGGCGGCTTTTGATGCGGCTAGCATTGCGGCGTAGGGGGTCGGCTTCTCTCTATCTGCTTTAACGACTTTCCCACCACTGTAAATACTCACAGTCTCGGCTCCGGAGAGGTCTGTTATGTGTATAATTGTGTTATTAGGGCTACTGTAAATGTGCGCTACGCCCCACCTCAGCTCTCTCTGAGCAAAAGACATACTCACTACTCACCCCTACCCGGCTGCTGAACTCTCAGCCGCTCTCTTGGCTAGTGGGCTGTACGGGTAGTAGGATATGTAGGGCTCCTCGTCTATTGTGACTAAATAGCCTGGCGATCGTACTCTCCTGCCTTTAATAGCTATGTGCCCATGTACTATTAGCTGTCTAGCCTCGTATATCGTCCGGGCAAGCCCCTTCCTGTAGACTAGAGTCTGAAGCCTCCTCTCCAGTAGATCTTCCACTCTGAGGTCCAGTACATTGTCCAGTTTAGCGCCTTCTCTCAGTAAGCCGAGTTTAATGAGTTTTCCTATTAGAGCCTTCTCCTCCCTCTCTCTAACATCAGGTGGCGCGGCGAGTAGAACTCGCGCTCTGTGCCTAAAGTACCTTACAATACTAGCAGCCTTCCAGAGCTCTCTCTTATTTCTCAGACCGTATAGTCCCAGAAGCCTACTCTCTTCCATTAAGACTTCTTTTCTCCACGGGTGGCGAGGGCCGCTCCACGTTTTTCGCGGTTTTTTGGGATCGCCCACTTATAAACACCCGCTCTACTTCTTTTCTTGTTGCTGCGCGGTCTTCTTCCTCCTCACACCCACAGTCATGCCTACTCTACCTGTAGTTCTCGTCCTCTGTCCTCTGACTTTTAGTCCGAGCGCGTGTCTTATTCCGCGCCAGCTCTTAATTCTCTTCTCCCGCTCTATGTCCTCTTTAGCGTAGAATATTAACTGAGCTCCGTACAAGTGCATGTCTAGTCCTGTTGTGTAGTCTTTTCTCCTATTGAGCATCCAGGATGGCATTCCAGCGCTCAGAGGCTCTTTAATGACTTTCTCGATAGCCTCTATCTCGCTGTCTGTTAAGTAGCCAGTTTTCATGTAGGGGTCCAAGTTTAGCACTCTACACACTGCGAGAGCCAGGTTGTAGCCTACGCCCTTTACTTCGGCTAGCCCGTACACTAGTGGCAAGGCTCCCGACACGTCTGTTTCAAGTATTCTCACAACGTGACGGAAACTCCTCTCCAAGTCTTAAACCCCCGGAGATAAGCACTCGTGCTAATCACTACAATAGATAATTAGAAGCTTTTAAATACTGCTCACCGCGGGTCGTCAGGACTAGGAGGAGTGCGTTTAAAGCGCCGGGGGCGGGATTCGAACCCGCGCGCCCCTTACGGGGCACTGGCTCTCTGGGGGTCTCTCCAGGCCAGCCCCTTAGGCCGCTCGGGCACCCCGGCTTCACGTGTTATTTAGCTTTTAGGGGTTAAAAGCAGTAGTCCACGTAGAAATACTGGTCTCTACGAGATCTCTAGTTCAATCCAGACTTCTGGTGGAACTCTGACTCTTATTAGTTGCTTCATTACTCTCTCGTCTTCTGCTACGTAGAGTAGTCTCTTGTGTATTCTCATCTCCCACTTCTCGTACTTCTTCTTGCCCTCACCGTGTGGTAGCTTGAGTGTCCTAATTGTGAGCTTTTTTGTTGGCAGCGGTATAGGTCCGCTTATCTTCACACCGCTCTTCTTAGCGATATCCACTATTTTCGACACAAAGTCCTCGAGTACTTTCACGTCTGTGCTCCACACTTTTATCTTAACCATTTTCTGAAGAGACACGCTCGACCACCGCGCGTGGAGTAAGCGCGCAGTTCTAATTACTGAAAAAACTCTTATTACGTCATTGCGAGGTGGAGATTTCTACTTCTTAATTGCCACTTGTGCCGGTTTGACGTCTATT
This sequence comes from Desulfurococcaceae archaeon, assembly GCA_020833085.1. The sequence continues at coordinate 2,186 of JAJHQY010000003.1, read as the reverse complement.
ACTTGACCTACGCCGACAGTCTTGCCCATGTCTCTCATAGCGAATCTTCCGAGTCCTGGGAAGTCAGCGTACTTCTCAACTACTAGTGGCTTAATTGGCTTGAACCTGATAATTGCAATATCGCCCTGCTTTATGAATTGCGGGTTCTTCTCAATCTCCTTACCAGTTCTCGGGTCTAGCTTAGCGACGATCTCTACAATTCTGCACGCGACGCTAGCCGTGTGTATGTGGATTACGGGTGTGTAGCCAACAGCTATAGCTGTTGGGTGCCACACTACCATTACTCTAGCTGTGAACTCGTCTGCTACTGTTGGCGGGTTATCGATGTGCCCTACAACGTCGCCTCTCTTCAAATCTTTTCTCTCAACGCCCTTTAAGTTAAACCCGATGTTGTCTCCTGGCTCGGCCTTCTCTATTCTAACGTGGTGAGTCTCAATAGACTTCACTTCGGCCGTCAGCCCTGGGGGCATAATTACTACTCTATCGCCTGTCTTCAAGACACCGCTCTCAACTCTTCCAACCGCTACTGTGCCGACGCCGGAGATCGAGTACACGTCTTGAACGGGTATTCTGAGAGGCTTGTCGATAGGTTTAGCCGGCGGCGTTAACATGTCTAGGGTCTCGACTAGTACTGGGCCATTATACCACGGCATATTCGGCGAGCGCTCAATTAAGTTCTCGCCAGTCCACGCTGACACTGGTATGAACGGTATCTTGGAGACGTCGTAGCCAATACTCTTCAAGAACTTACTTAGAACCTCGACAACTTCTTTGTACCTCTTCTCGCTATACGGCGGCTCAGTAGCGTCCATTTTGTTAATGGCTACTATTAACTGGTTTATACCCATAGTTCTAGCTAGAATTGCGTGCTCTCTAGTCTGGCCTTCAGCGCTCATACCAGCCTCGAACTCACCTTTTCTCGCGCTCACAACTAGTATTGCGGCATCAGCCTGGCTTGCGCCGGTAATCATGTTCTTTACGAAGTCTCTGTGACCTGGCGCGTCAATAATAGTGAAGAAGTACTTTTTAGTCTCGAACTTCATGTAGGAGAGAGATATTGTTAGGCCTCGCTCTCTCTCCTCTTTCAGCTTGTCGAGTAGCCACGCGAATTTAAAGCTCTCTTTACCCATCTTTTTGGCCTGCTCCTCTATCTCCTTGAGAGTCTTCTCGTCGAAGTAGCCTAGACGGTACAGTAGGTGTCCTACCATTGTGCTCTTTCCGTGATCTACGTGCCCAATTATTATTAGGTTCAAGTGCGGTTTCTGCGGAACACTCACATGCCTCACCAAGTCTCAGTAACACTTGAATTGAAAAGTGAGCTTATAAATCTAGTTAAAGCGAGCTTAGAGACAAGCACGGCAAGTACACTCGCGGAGGTGTTGAGAGGAGAGGTAGTACTGCTAGTCAAGTCAAGTAGCACTAAGTCTCACGGACTAGTATTAGAGCGCTACTTAAAAGTACTAAAAACTACCTGCTACTGAGAGCTATTCTCTCTATTTCATCTTTCTTCTGGATGGCGTAGCTCTTAGAGTCGCCACTGGCAGCCAGTATGATCTCTTCTGCTAGCGCCTCTTCTATTGGAATTGGGTTATTAAAGGCCCTGAGTTTAGCCCCCTCAGCTATGTGTCTTAGAGCAACGTCTATTCTCCTGAGTGGCGAGACGTCTACTGAAATGGGGTACGTAATACCGCCCTGTGTTATTCTAGTTGTATCTTCACGAGGCGCGCTGTTTTCAATAGCGCGCACGAGCACCTGGATAGGGTTCTCTCCCGTCTTCAAGTAGATGATATCGAAGGCCTTCTTGACTATATTGTAAGCTAGGTGTTTCTTACCGGTATTCCTCCCGGGCCTCATGAGCTTGTTTATCAGCCTCTCAACTATTGGAACGTGTGCTTTACCGAACTTTTTGTGCTCGTGTCTGCCACCTGTGTGTGGTAGATAGACTGGTTTTAAGCACAAATACCTCTTTAAGCTCGGGTCTCTGACTTCAATCCAGTCATAGCTCCACTTGCCGAAGAGTTTGATCTCGCTGATTTTAATCTCGAGCTCGGACAAGGGAGTCACCACTACCTGACGGGCTTTTGCTTCTTGCCTAGCCACAGGGCTTTAAGGGATACACCATTCACCATTACAACTCTGTACTTTACGCCTGGAATGTCGCCCATAGCGCCTCCTAGTGTACCGCC
>JAJHQY010000038.1 GCA_020833085.1 Desulfurococcaceae archaeon | reverse complement strand
ATAATACTGGACATGGGTATACCAGTCCTCTTCACACCCAGCAAAGAGGCGACTATTATGTGGATTGCCGCTAAAGCTAAGAGCCTGGGTAGACAGGAGGAGAAGCGCGTTATTAGACTGAGAGTTGAGAAGAAGCCTATGAGCTTAAACGAGAGAATACTATACGTTGCCGAGAGCGTGGCGGGGCCGATACTAGCTAGAAAACTACTCGCTAAGTTCAAGACTCTGAGAGCTCTCGCAAACGCCTCTGTCTACGAGCTCATGAGCGTCGAGGGGATAGGCGAGACTAGAGCTCACGAAATATACGCGTTATTCAATACGCCGTGGAGTGAAGACCATGGAGATCACTAGTGCTCTAAAACTAGCAATACCAGCAGCGTTCTCGGCCGCGCTGGCTAAAATCACGCTTGAGTGGTGGCTGAGAACAGGAGCTAGACTGGGCTTTGTTGGTCGAGACATGAATAAACCAGGTGAACACTACGCTGTGGAGGGTGGGGGGCTCTGGGTTGTACTCTCCTCTGTCTTTGGAATACTCTGCTATATAGCACTCGACGTGTACCTCGAGAGCGATAAGAGCTCTATTCCACTACTCTCAGTAACTCTTACGCTACTACTAGCGGGCCTAGTAGGCCACATTGACGACTTACTGGGCTGGAAGAAGGGGATCTCCCCAGTTAAGAGAGTGCTCTTCACAATACCAATATCACTACCACTCGTAGCCGTTAAAGCCGGGCGCACTGTGGTGGAACTACCTCTACTCGGAGTACTAGACCTCGGCTTACTCTACTCACTACTAGTAGTGCCAGTTGGCGTAGTGGGGGCTAGTAACGCCTTTAACATGATTGCGGGTTATAACGGTCTCGAGTCTCTGCAGGCGGTAGTCTTGCTCTCAGTAATCTCGCTACTAGCTGGTATTAGGAGAGACTACGATGTAATATACCTCTCACTACCAGTAATAGCCTCAGTACTAGTCTTCTACGCGTGGTATAATAGATACCCCGCTAAAATGTTCCCCGGGAACTCCTTCACGTATGGAATCGGAGCTTTCTACGCCTCGCTAGCCATATACTGGAATATGGAGAAGTACGCTGTACTCTCATTTGCACTCTACTTCTTAGAGCTACTGCTCTTTCTCCGAGGGCTTCGACACGGCGTCTACAAGGAGAACTTTGCGAGAGTGCAGAGCGACTGGACTCTACTACCACCCTACGAGAGGTCTTATAGTGTAACGCACCTGGCTATTAAAGCCGTGAGGGCTATTAAGGGGAGTTGCCGCGAGGTAGATGTAGTGCTCTTTATTACAACACTTCAGCTACTAGTCTGCGTAGCGTCTCTCGCTGTGGTGTTAACTACTGCTACTCACTCTTAACTAGAATGTACAAGTACACTGTACTGAGTAGTCCAATTAGGCTTGAAACTAGGAGTGCTACTCCGGGCCCCAGGCTAGTGTAGAGTAGTCCAGCTACTAATGACGCTATAGAGGCGCCAATATTGTCTAGAATTCTCTGAACGCCAATAGCCCTACCCCTCACTTCTACTGGTAGCATGCGAGTTAGTATGGCTGAAATAGCTGATCCGTGTATATTCGAGGAGACAGCGCCAATAAGCGAAGAGGCTACGAGGATCTCTAGTACTAGACTGCCCGTGAAGTAGGGCAGCGCGAAGAGCACTGTACTCAACACTATTCCCAGTGAGCCGAGAATAGCCACAGAGACAGCATTAGTTCTCTTAAATCTCAGTAGGAGCAGCGAGGACATTACGCCGCCGAGCGTCCCCACACTACTAATAACACCCCACATGGGCTTCGAGACGCCGAGTACATCCATAGCGTATATTGCTCCGTAAGTAGAAGACACGCTCACCGCTACTTGTAGTAGTATAGAAGTGTACACGTAGAGCTCTAGTGTTTTTACTAGTAGTGGCTTGTAGCCGGCTAGTTCAAGTACAAGCGAGCTGAGCTCTTTATCACGCGCAATGTAAGTCTCTCTTAGGGCCTTAATTCTCAGAATTAGCACAGCCAGCGCTGTGAAGCCGTTAGCTAAGAAGCCCGCGCGGAGACCAGTAACGTTGTACTTCTCGTAGAGAACTCCACCAATAAACGGCATGAAGAGACTGGGTACACTCGTGACTACGTTTAGTGCGAGAAACCCCTTGAACTCCTTACCCCTTGGTACAGAGTCCATTACTATAGCTGTGAGTGCTGGCTGGTAGAAGTGCGATGCCTGGTCGAATACGTAGACGTAGAGAAAAGCCCTCCAATCCGGCACTACAGCGTACAGAAATTGCGCAATTGTTACACACGCAGTCCCAATTATAATCGTCTTCGCTCTCCCAATGTAGTCTGTCAGTAGACTACCGGGTATTAGTGAGAGTGCGAGTGCGAGCATGCCAATACTCCTCATGTAGGCTACGTCCATGTCCGAGGCTCCGAGGTCTTTAGCGTACTTCGCGAAGAAGGGGTTTACGAGCCCTCCTGTAAGCGAGAAGAGAAACCACGAAATAGCCATTACACCGACGTTTCCAGCTAAGAGCTCGCGGAGCTCGCTAATATACTCCTTTAGAGTCTCTCTCACTGGACACCTCCTCGGAGTAGGAGTGCTGCAAGAAAAACACTCGGTTAACTAGTGGAGAGCGCTCTCTGCGGGGGTGCCGTGAGCTGGCTAAATGGGCTCTCCGCGTAGTGCTCTCTCTACAAGCTCTTTCGCGTAGTCGTACCTTATTTTACCGTCTCTAATCATTCTCTCGACGACTCTGTCCACTAGGTCCCCAGTGGCCCCCGCCATTATCGCTAAGTTTCTCGCGTGGAGTTTCATGTGGCCTTTCTGAATGCCCTCAGTAACGAGTGCTCTGAGAGCCGCTAGGTTTTGAGCTAGACCAACAGCCGCCATTACTTCTGCCAGCTCCTTAGCGCTGTTAACACCGAGTATTTTTAGCGCTATCTTGGCGACTGGGTGTACTCTAGTCGCACCACCCACAGTTCCTACTTGTAGTGGCAGTTCTAAGTAGCCGTTCAAGAAGCCCTCCTCATCTACCTCCCACTTACTGAGCGGCTTGTAGACGCCTGTCCTGCACGCGTAGGCGTGAGCTCCCGCCTCAATAGCCCTGTGATCCTGCGCCGTGGCGAGAGCCACGGCTATAATTCCATTCATGATCCCCTTGTTGTGAGTAACAGCTCTGTAGGGGTCTGCTTCTGCTAGTATCGAGGCTTCTTCGATTCGCTTAGCTACTTCAAGCCCACCAACATTCTCAGCGGGCGTCCTAGCCCAGGCTCTCACAATTCTCCTCGTGGCGTAGTTAGAAATTATTCTCAGCCTAGCCTCTCCACCAGTAATCTTCTCGAGGAGGGGCGCTATAGCCTCGACCATAGTGTTCACCGCGTTGGCTCCCATAGCGTCTCTCACATCTACAATTAAGTGAACCACTACAGCTGGACCCCTACTAGTCTCCACAACTCTGGCCTCTAAGTCTCTAGGCCCACCCCCCAGCTTTACTAACACGGGATCCTGCTGAGCCGCGTAGTCTAGTATCTCCTGCTTGTGCTCGAGTATTTTAGCTACTTTAGCGTACGGAGCTGTAACTTTAACTAGGTGTACTTGTCCAATCATCTCCTGAGGACCAGCCTCCGCGATAATACCCTTACCATACCTCAGCATTCTAGCCGCGTTACTGGCAGCCGCCACGACGCTCGGCTCTTCTATAACCATTGGAACTATGTAGTCTCTTCCATTAATGAGGAAGTTAACGGCGACGGCGAAGGGGTACGTCATTCCTCCAATAACGTTCTCAATCATTCTCACAGCTATGTCTTGAGGTAAGTTGCCAAAGTTTAGCAGAGTCTTAACTTCCTCCTCTGTGAGCCCAGCCCACTCTGCTACAATTCTAACTCTCTCTTCTAGTGGAAGCTTGTAGAAGCCCTCAATTCTACTACTCCTAGTAGTACTCATTAAAACACCTCTTCCTAGTCCTCCACATATGGGGGGTTTAGAGTTTAAAAGTAGTTTAAAATCGCAGTGCACTCTATAATTCTAGTAGCTAGTACAAGGTGCTACACTTGGTTCACGAGTGGGCTCTAGCTGAGTCTATAGTACTCTACATTAAGCATCAGGGCTATTCTAGTATTAAGAGGCTCAGAGTTACTATTGGTGTTTTACAGAGTATTGACAAGGAGATCTTAGAGTACGCTCTCAAAGAACTAGCTAGCGAGCATGGTATTAGAGTTGAGCAAGTCGAGTTAGTCGAGGAGTACCCACTATTAAAGTGCAATGTGTGTGGTTTTGAGTGGAGTATTAGTCTCAGCGACATGAGTGAAGACGTAAGAGAAGCTATTCACTTCGTTCCAGAGGCCATATACGCGTACTATAAGTGTCCACGCTGTGGTAGTGTAGACTACACTCTACTCAAAGGCAGGGGCGTATCGGAGATCTCGGTTGAGCCGCTATGAGCGATCCTCGCCTACTAAGAGCTATAAAAACACTCTCAGAAGTTAAGCGCGTCTACGTAGTTCTCAGTAGTAAGGGCGGTGTTGGCAAGAGCACTGTGTCCACTCTACTAGCACTCTACGCTTCAAGTACTGGTGTCCCCTGCGGGCTTTTAGACTTAGACTTCGTTAACCCATCAACACACGTAATTCTGGGTCTCAGAGCTGAAGACATTAAATACCAGGAGGAGAGGGGAGTTACACCACACCGTATTGGACTACTAAGCTACTTCACTATAGTAGCCTACACGAGGGACTTACCGCTAGCTCTCAGAGGGGAGAGCGCTAGGAGCGCTCTCAGAGAGGTGCTCTCTATAGTCAACTGGGGTGATCTCGAGTTGCTACTGGTGGACACTCCACCAGGAATTAGTGATGAGCACTTGGAGCTGATTTACGCGCTGAGAGGAGTAATTAAACCACTAGTCGTGGCAACTCCGAGTAGACTAGCGTGGCACAGTATTAGTAAACTAGTGAGTATACTGCGCGACGTGGGGTACAGCGAAGTCTACTTAGTTGAAAACATGGGTGTAGGTGAGCTGGAGAGAGCTAGTAGTGATCTCGGCGTGAAGTACTTAGGCTACATACCCCTTTCAAAACAGCTCGAAGAGTCTATTGGCAACCCCTCGCGACTACTAGAACTAGATATAAAACCACACATTACTAAAATCCTCGCACAACTACTCGCTACGCAGTAACACCTAGGTAGTCCTCGCGACTTTTCTACCCGCAACTAGCGCTTTAATGGAGAGGCCCAGTAACAAGTGCTTGTAGTGCTTCTTGTACAATTTAACAACGTGCTCTCTCAGCTCTCTCGGAACACCTCTACGTCTGAGTTCTCGTTGTAGTCTCAGTAGATTGTAGTGGTAGTTAACCCACAGTTTCACTCTAAGAGCAGCATACCACACAGCAATTCTAGTTAGAGTTGAGGAGAGCGTAAATAGGAGTAATAGTACTGCCCTTAGAGCTCTCACCGAGACTTCTCCTCTAAGCACTCTCTCAGAACATACCGCGGCCTCCTACTAGTCCCAGTGTTAACTACTA
>JAJHQY010000037.1 GCA_020833085.1 Desulfurococcaceae archaeon | reverse complement strand
CTTTATTAAGTATGTAACTCCGTGTGTTGGCATTATAGTAGAGGCCGTTAACCTAACTAAATCAGCGAGGCTCTGGGTCTTTATTGGTACTACTTTTTCCTCAATCACCACTACCCCCCTCTACCCCCGCAACTTTGAGAAGATTTTAGATTCTAGAAAACCAGCTCTGAATTTCTAATAATGCACTGCTTAATATTATTAATAAGCTCGTCTCGATCTAGTATTTCCAAGCCGCGCTTTCTACTAGATAGCTTAGTGTACTTTTCACTTAGCATTTCAATAATAATGTTGATTATATTTTGCCTGACTTTTTCGCTCTGAATATACTCTATGTCTTTGTGTATTTTACTTAGAATCTCCTGGTAGTCGGCTTTACCCTCCTCAATACTATTCATAGCCTCTTCAAGTTCTCGCGTAACACTTACACTAACTTTGTCTTCGAAAGCTCTCTTTAAGAACTCGAAGATGAATTTACCTCTCTCTGTTACGAGTAGGGCCTGACTCCTACCAGTTACCTCTACGTAGTTTCTATCTATTAGAGTATCAATTATCTTGGCGTAAGTACTCGGCCTACCTATTCCATTTTCCTTCATCCACCTAACTACATCGTGAAATCTCGGTAGGGGGTACTGTACGCGCCTCGACTTGTCAATATCAACATAGCCGAGTACTTTGCCTCCATGGGGAGCCCCAATTCTCTTCTTCAGCTCTATGTTCATGTAGTACTCTAAATACCCCTTTTCAATGGGCTCACAGAGTATTTCTACTTCGCGCGTGAAGTTGTTAATTTTAATTCTCAGTTTCTGCGCGAGCACTTTAGCCGGGATCATTTGACTAGCAATAAATCTCCTAAATATTAACTCGTAGAGCCTTTCGTGATCTCTCGTGAATCTACCAGGCACTACAATGGCGCCTTCTCTTATAAGCTCACTTAGCCTGTCCGGCTCAATAGGCCTCGTGGGTCTAATAGCCTCGTGAGCCCCGCCAGCCCCCCACGTTCTTGGTCTAAAGAGCAATTTATAGTTCTCACCGTACCTGTACTCAAGATACTGCCTAGCTACCTCAATTCCCACTTCACTGACTCTAGTACTATCTGTTCTGTGGTACGTTATTAAACCCCATTCGAAGAGGTCTTGTGCTAAGTCCATTGTCTTACTAGTCGAGAATCCTAGTCTGCGCGACGCCTCCTCTAAAAGCATATCTGTCGTAAACGGGGGAGGAGGCTGAATCTCCTTTACACCCTCGCCTAAGACTTCGACCTCGACCTCGATTAGATCGCGTCTTATCTTGCCAGTCTCGTCAATTATGCCCGCTTCTCTAGCCTCCTCGTAGCTTAAAACGAGGTCTTCAATTTCACCCGCGCTACCGAGATCAATACGTATTATGTACTTAGAGTTTCTGACATCTCTACTCCTCTCAAACTCACTTACAATAAAGCCTAAAACAGGCGTCTGCACTCTACCAGCACTGAGATTGCGATTAGGCCTACAACACTCCTCAATACTCTTCTTTCCACGGATCAGTAGATAGTAAGCACAGTAAGCAGGCCATACTAGTTTCTGCACTATTTCAGACAGCGCGAATCCAAGCCACCTGTCTTCCACACGCCTAACAATTTGCGCTTCTACACGCCTAAAGTCAAAATCGCCTGGCTTACTAAGAGCGCTGAGAATGGCCCTTCTAGTAACCTCGTGGAACTCTACTCTGTATATCTTCTCGGCGTAGGGCTCTAAGAGGACTCTAATATCCCAACCAATTTTCTCACCCTCCGCGTCGGGGTCCGTGCCTATGAGTACTACGTCCGCCTCACTAGCCAATCTACGCAGCACTTCTATAACTCTAAGTTTACGCGAGATTTCAACTTTAACTCCACACTTGGGGCACACACCTGACTCGTTAATTTCATCTGTAAATTGGTGTCCGTTGATGCACTTCTTTATGTCAGTGTATATTGGAATGTAGCGTCCATCAGGACTCCTTATAATGCCATATAAGTGATATACGTTCTCGGCTTCACTCGGTTTCTCATCAACTATTAGGTCGTAAACGTGACCTCCAGTTGCAATAATTGTAACTATGTACTTGCCGACAGTTACTTCATAGGCTTTTATATCACCAAATACTCTAACACTGGGCTTTCCAAAGAAGTTAGCTATTGTGCGGGCTTTGTTGGGCGACTCTACAACAAAGAGTACTGTTTTGACTAGATCTAGTGCTGTTTCGGGGGCGACTTTTCCAGATAATATCTCGGCTACTCGTACTCTCTCCCTTGAGATCTCTTCGATGAGGCCATCTAGGTCTATTTCTTTCAACTCGTAGATTTTGAAGTCTTCGAAAATCCACCTCATACGTGAACTAAGTCCTCGTAGTAACCTCACGTCGTCTACAACTAGTATAGAAAGACCTTTCGTGATCCCTCCGGGGTATAGGCGCGAACATCTACCACTAGCTTGTATGTACGTCGCCACGTCTGGAATGAGTATGTATGTGCTCTCACCCTCCTTGACAATAGATATCTCGCCTATTTTACTCAATTTATCCCATATCTCCTTCTCGGCTAGTTTTTTACGTAAAATTTCTGCTGCTCTAATAAGGTCTCTCAAGAGTACATTAGCCTCGTCGTACTGACCTGCTGAAATAGCTCTGGAGAACTCTTCTCGCAGCTTCATGAGTGCTCCTTGAGACATTAATCTCAATCTCCTAGAGAGCCTACCTATGAGCAGATCTATCTCCTCCCTCTCAGCCTCTTCGACGACATCGCGGATAACAGTTAGCATTCTCAGGATGTCTAGTGGCGACGTAGTCTCAATTCTAGAGCTAAATTTGTGTCTAGGAACACCAGCAAATATTACGTACTTAACACGGGTGGGTAGGTCAATACCTCTAACCATTGTACCATAGTATGTCGCGACTCCAACTAAGCAGTCACACTCTCCTCGCGCAAACGCGTCTATTAACTCGGTCGATTTTCTGGCATGAAAAGCCTCAGCCTTTAACCCGGCTTCTCTCAGTCTCGCAGCTAGATACTCCGCGTACTCAACTCCCTTATCCACTGGCACGAAGACTAAGAACCCATCTCTCAGCTTTAGAGCGAGCTCCACGACGACGTCTTCAACGCTATGCCCGGGCTCAGGTATTACGTACGTATCAACAATATTTCTAATAGCTTCTGGCTTAGAGCCCGCCTCGAAGCCTAAGAAGACTCTAAAGAGCTTAGGGTATATTCCGCGAGGCCTGCCCGTAGCGCTGTTAACTATTAGAATAGTCTTTATTTTTTCTCTCGCCTTGTTGATTTTTTCCTCTAGTTCACTAAGTTTAGCTCTGAGTTTTTCCACTTCACTAGCTGGTAGCGAGGCTATTCTAGCTTTGAGTTTAATTAAATCTAATCCGTGACTAATGTCCTGTTCACTTAGCCCTATAATTTCGAGTAGTCTTCTAGCCGCCGAGCTACTCTTAAGAACTGAGTCTACGTCATCCATTATTATTAGCGTGAATTCTCCTTTTGGCACGTCCTGGTGGTGCCTGTGCATAAAAGCACTAGTAGTGAGGAGTATTTCGAAGTCTTTGGATCTTATTTTGCTCATCATGAACTCTTTAGTCTTCTTACTCATCTTTCCGTGAATATATGCTACTTTTAAGCAGTGCCCGCTATTCCAGTTCTCTTCACTACACACTTCACGACCAATATTCTTGGCAAAGTCAACGAGCTTTCTCCACGACTGTAATAGTAGTGGTGTTGTGGGAAACGCCAAGTAGACTTTCACACCACTACTCTTCTCTTCACTACGCGTGTTCTTACTACTACGCGTTACCATGTAGAGAGCCGCTACTAGTGAAAACACTGTTTTACCCATACCTGTCGGGGCAATTATGCTAAAGGACTCTCCTCTAAGTAGCCTCCTCGCCCACGATTTCTGCGCGCTCCACAGTGAAAAGCCTGTTGCACGCTTAAAGAACTCTTCAAACTCTTTTAACTCCTCCTCTTCTCTCACAAGCTCAGCTAACTTCTGAAGCCTCTTTACGTGCTGAGCATAGAGTTTTAATCTCTCAACTCTACTAGCATTCAACGCTTTAGCTGTAATATCTCGAAATAAGTGATCTGGTAAGCACTCTTCACAAGGAGCTTTAAAGATTAATCTAAGGTCACTTATAGTTCCACCACAATTTGGACACGCATGCCTGTAGAGTCCTCGTAATCTATACGTGGCCTCTTTAGCTAGCTCACTCACCGCAGTTAACCCGCTTATCAATCTCGGTTACATAGGCTTTTAAATCTTTAGGGGTTACTCCGGAGAACAAATTGTGTTCCTACTTTGAGTAGCCAACTATCCTTCGCACTTGAAGTATCAATGAGCGCTCCGCAGATCGCCTCGTGTGCTCCGGGCTGAGTAGATCTCTCTAATGCGTAGTCTAGCTGCTACACGGAGACTAAGCTGTTAAAAGTGTAAAATAGTAATAGTCCACATGGGGCTCTATTGTTCGAGTTGAGAGTTATTAATAGAAAGTACTCTCAAAGCATCTTAACAATGCTGAGAAATAAGAACACATCACAAATCGACTTTAGAAAAGGCCTTGTAAGACTCGGGAGAATAATAGGACTCGAGATAATTGAGGACTTCGAAACAGAGCCTATAGAGATAGAAACACCTCTAGGTGTCAGAACGAGAGGTGTCAAGATTAAAGATCTAGAAAATGTAATCATTATTACTGTTCTCAGGGCGGCGTGGCCGCTCACAGAGGGGCTCATCAAGATCTTTTACCTCGCAAAACAGGGCGTTGTAGCCGCGAGGAGGGTAGAGGAGAAGGGCATGCGTAATTGGGAGTTTGAAGTTGAAATCTCCTATATTAAGACGCCGCAGATAACTAGTGACAACATTATCATTATTAGTGATGTGATGGTCGCCACGGGATCAACACTAACTAGTGTCCTGCGCGAATTAATTAAGCGGGGTAAGGCTAAGAGGTACTACGTAGCGTCAATTATAACGACACCACTAGCTATTAATAGACTTAAAGGTGTCTGCGAAGAGCTGAGTATAGACCTGAAAATGTACACTGTAGCCGTAGACCCGGAAGTAAATAGTAAAGGCTACATCGTGCCTGGACTAGGAGATGCTGGTGACCGCGCTTTTGGCTCCTAGCTAATTGAAAACTACTCCTCAAAGACCTCTATATCTCTCATATTCACTTTTTTATACCTCTCAAGGCTCCCTACATCAAGCCACATACCACTATATAAGTAGCCGTATACGCGATAGCCTTTCTTAATACTCCACGGAATGAAATCTCCCATGAAGTCGAAGTCTCTACCTAGCTCTTTCTCAATATTCTCCTCGAAGATAGCTGTGTTAAGGACCCCCACGCCTATTGTAACGTACAGTGGTATTAGAGGCTTCTCGGCAAAATCGATAATTCTATTCTCGCTATCTAATTTAGCAACACCAACTGGAACCACATATTTATCTGCTAATACGAGCGTTATATCCGCCTTGTTCTTAAAGTGATACTCTAATAGGTCTCTCACGTTTATTGTAGCTAGTATATCACCATACCAGAACACTATAGTGCCTTGAAGTAGCCCCTTCCTAT
>JAJHQY010000036.1 GCA_020833085.1 Desulfurococcaceae archaeon | reverse complement strand
ACTCCTCCCACCGTGGAATATCATGTTCTCGAGTGAAGTGAGCCTGTCAATGAAGTTCTTGAGGACTCCGCTGGGGGCGTACCAGTAGGCTGGAGTAGCGAGAATAAAGCCGTCAGCTCTAATTAGCCGCTCAGCCAGCTTGTTGAAGTCGTCGTCGCTTATAATACACGGGAACTTGCAGTACTTCACACTATCCGATGCACAGCCAATACACGGTTTAATACTGTACTCGTAGAGGTATACGAGCTCTGCTTCGCCACCAGCATCTCTAACACCTCTAATAGCCACTTGAGCTAGCTGCGCCACGGAGCCGTACTTTCTAGGCGACGCTATAAAGACGAGTACTCTGGGCTTAGAACTCTCCTTCACACAGATCCACCTCGCTAAGCACTACTCCCGGAGAAGAACAGTTATTTTCACAACACCTTTAAAAATAGTAGTGTGAGTAGTCCTAGTGGAGAGGGTGCTCCTCGTGGAGCGTGAATACCCAAAGTACAGCATAGCCGCTGTTGGCGCGGTGCTAATTAATAGTAACAGAATTCTCCTTGTCGAGAGGGCCTACCCTCCAGGTGCTGGTAAGTGGTCTATTCCAGGCGGCGTTATTGAGCCCGGAGAGAGAATTAGAGACGCCGCTAGGAGAGAACTACTAGAGGAGACGGGGCTCGAGGCCGAGCCTCTCGGCATACTGTGGATTCTCAATAATATTGTGCGAGATGAGAGCGGCAGAGTAAAATACCACTACGTTATAGTAGACGTCTTGTTCGACCCGAGTACTGTGCGAGGCGAGCTCAAACCGGGAGGGGATGCGAGAGCTGTATCGTGGTTCACGCTCGAAGAAGCCGCAAACTCGCCTAGAGTGTCGAGGACTGTTAAGAGACTACTCTGGAGAATAGAGAAATACGGACTCACGTACATTCCACTAGAAGGAGTAGACCACGAGACTACGGGGTGATTTAAAACTCGGAGTGCAAGCAAGCTAGGAGTGGGAGGGCTTCTCGCCGCCTTGACGGAGTTACTAGTATTCAAGTGTACGCGCTGTGGAGAGACTTACAGCGAGCCCAGAGTAAAGTGCCCTCTCTGCGGGGGCTTTGTGAGAGCCGAGTACAGTAAAAGTAGAAGTAGGAGAGAGTGCACTGGAACCGGTGTCTGGAAGTACTGCTCAGACCTACCACCACTAAGTAAAATCGTATCGCTGGGCGAGGGAAATACTCCTCTCGTTGAGTCTACTAGCGTAGCGCGGGAGTTACGCGTCTACTTTAAAGACGAGGGGAGAAACCCCACTGGTAGTATTAGAGATCGCGCGGCCAGCGTTGTAGTGAGCCACGCTACTAGCACCGGGGCTAAGGGGGTTGTAGCTGCGAGTGACGGTAATATGGCGGTCAGCGTAGCCGCGTACTCCGCGAGGGCCGGGTTAAAAGCCGTAATTCACGCCCCCGCGTGGATTGACTGGGAGAAAGCCCTGCTAATTAAAGTCTACGGGGGCAGCCTCGTAGTAGAAGACAAGAGTATCGACGTACTAGTGAGAGAAGTCGAGGAGAGAGCTAGAGAGAAGAGGTTGTATAATGCTACTAGTACGTGGAATACTCTGAGTATTGAGGGCTTGAAGACTCTAGCATACGAAATTGTGGGGCAACTAGGTAAAGCCCCCAGAGCCGTCTACGTGCCGCTGGGGAGCGGCTTAACGTACTTGTCTCTGTATATTGGGTTTAGAGAGCTCGCTGAGCGCGGATTAATCTCGAGAACACCACTACTAGTGGGAGTTGAGCACTGTGGTAATCCAAAGTACGCTGAGCACTTCGGGGTGAGTAGTAAGTGTAGAGAAGAAGCGTACCCAGGCCTGAGGTATAGTACTCCACTAATTTACGACTTCGTAGTCAGCGCTATTGCCGAGACCGGGGAGGTAGTGGTCGTTACGTCTAGAGAGACCATTAGAGCGGCTAAAGCGCTCACCTCTAGCGAGGGCCTCTTCACCGAGATCTCTTCTGCTGTTTCACTAGCAGGCTTTCACCGCTACCCCCTCGACGAGGCCGTTTTAGTGCTGTTTGGTCACGGATTGAAGTCCGCTTCAAGCTACACTAGACCACTACGCCGGAGATTCACTGAGCCCTTTGTAGGAGTCACTAAGAGACTAATAATAGAGGTCTTGAAGTCCAAGCCGGGTTTAACGGGCTACGAAGTGTGGCGGTCACTGGGACTCAATATCTCTCCTCAAGCAGTGTACCAGCACTTAAAAGAGCTCGCTGAAATGGGCCTCGTTAAGGTCACTACTGAGAGTGGTGTTAAGAAGTACTACGTGGCGAGGTAGACCACTACACTGAAAGTTTACCTTAAAGTGCAAACTTTAAGAGCTCGCTTCAAGTAGTAGAGTACTGGGTGTTCACGTTGGCGTCTAAACGGGAGTTCAGAGTAGTAGAAGTCGTCGTCTTCACGGTTTTAGTGTACGCGGCTACTATAGTAGTTCAAGTGTACCAGCCAGCTACTGGCGGCTACTTTAACATTGGCGAGTCAATGATATACCTAGCCGCTCTCGTCTCAACTCCACTAGTAGCCGGCATAGCTGGGGGTGTTGGCGCAGCGCTAGCAGACCTCTCAACGGGCTACGCTATATTCGCCCCCGGGACACTGGTAATAAAGCTCATTGAGGGCTACGTAGCTGGTCGCTTAACGAGGCTACTACGCGGTAGACACGGTCCCCTCTACGCCGCATTGGTAGCCGCGATCTACACTGTCGTGTTCTTAGTTATCTCGGCAGTCCTGTGGGCTGGCGGGATATACATTGGGCCCGAGAAGTGGCTACACGTTACTCTCAGCCCAGTATACGTTGAGGTGTCAGTAGCCGTCTGGATTGCTATTGGAGTGTTTCTAGGAGCTTTAATAGCCATTATTCTACTGAAGAAACACGTAACTGCAGGTGAAGTAGCGGGGCTAGCTATAGCCGGCTCACTCATGGTCTTGGGCTACTTCCTCTACGAGTACTTCTACAGTAATCCAGTAACTGGTAGAGAGCCCGCTGCCGCTATATTTGAGGTTCCCGTTAACATTGGGCAAGTAGTAGTGGGCTTGTCGATTTCAATACCACTAGCGGCGTGGCTGCGCAGAGCCGGCTACGTTAAGTCCTAAGAGCCACTGCACAGCTCTAAAACCCCCTCCTCAATGCTACTTTTTACACATCTCCACGTGGTGTTTACTATTGAGCCTAGTGAGAGCTAGTATAGCTGAGTGTGGGTATACTAGTGGTTTCGTCCTGAGAGGCGTGGAGTTCAGTCTAAGTGAGGGAGAAGTGCTAGTAGTCACTGGGAGGTCTGGTAGTGGCAAGACTACTCTCGTAAGGGCTGTAACTGGGACTATTAGTGCTGTTGGCGGGTATATCAGGGGGGCAGTGCACCTGTGTGGACGCAACATAGCTGAAGCGAGACCCGAGGACATCTACAGCTGTTTAATGTACATTCCACAAGAGCCCTGGTACGCCATTATAGGCTATACTGTCCACGCCGAGATCTGCCACGCACTGGCACTAGACGGGAGGCTGTGCACTAGAGCGGACTTCGCGGCGAGGGGCTTACTGCACCTAGCTAACAGACTAGCTCACACTCTCAGCGCTGGGGAGGTTCAGAGAGTGCTGTGGGCCGAGCTCTCACTGCGCGGTGCGAGAGTACTAGTACTCGACGAGCCGCTAGTCTACTTAGACGAGGCCTCGAGAACTAGTGCGAAGAGAATTGTCGAGGCCGCTCTCGGAGAGGGCGTTGCTGTCCTCCTCGTAGACCACAACCCGCTCTTCTGGGAGGACTTCGAGCCGAGACTACTAGTCCTAGAGGGGGGTGGAGTGCTGTACTATGGTGAGTGGTCTCGCAGAGTAGTCGAGGAGCTTACTAATCGCGCCCCCGCACCCCGCGCGCCCAGGACTAGTAGAGGAGTCTACGCCGAGCTCAGAGGTGTCTGGTTCAAGTACCCTGGAGGAGACTACGTGCTGAGAGGCGTAGACCTGGTCTTCGAGAAGGGTGTTCTAACAGCTGTAACCGGGCCTAACGGCTCTGGCAAGACGACTCTACTCAAAGTCTCCTCGGGAGTCTTAAAGCCCAGTAGAGGGCTCGTCGCGAGGAGCGGGCCCGCTATCTACGTACCGGAGAACCCGCTACTCTACTTCACTATGCCCACTCCACGAGAGGAGTTACTACTAGCGGCTAGAGGCGACGAGTCCCGAGTACTCGACGCGGCGGAGTACTTTGGAGTTAAGCGCGTACTAGACAAGCCGCTGGCTAGGTTGAGTAGTGGTGAGAGGAGGAGAGTCGCGCTGGCCTCGGCTTACCTCTACGACTTCGCAGGGTACTTTGTAGACGAGCCGACGGGAGGTCTCGACTACGAGTCGGCGCTACTAGTACTCGAAGTGCTAGAAGCCCTGGCCGAGAGCGGTAAGGCCGTCGTCATTGCCACGCACGACGAGAGAGCTGTTAAGAGAGCTGATCTGCGAGTAGAGCTCAAGACCTAGGTGTGCGCTGTGGGCTTCTTCACGTGGCTTGTAAACACAGTGTACAAGTCTATTTTCCTCACAGGAGACACTGGGCTTAGAAGAGCCCACGCGGCTTCGAAAATACTGTTCACGACTAGCCTAGTAGTCGCTTACACGGTAAACCCGGAGAAGTCCCCTACTCTACTGCCACTACTAGTAGCCCTGGGGGTTCTACACGCTGGTTTCGAGTGGGTTGTAGCGGCTCTCACACTAGTAAGCCTCGTGAGCGCCTACTTAGCGGGCTCCGCGTACCTACTCTCTCTCACAGGCCTCTACACTATGACCCCCCTACAAGCCCTCCTCGTAGTGGCCAGGGCCACCGCGGTTGCCTTTGGAGTAGTACTCGTGTTCAACATGATCTCTCCAGTAGAGCTCTACAACGCTCTACACACACTAGGCGCTAAGCACTTCTCCTCGTACCCACTACTAGTCTGGAGACTCATGCCTCTAGGACTGAGGAACTTCACCGACTCAGTAGCTGTTGGGTACTTGAAGAGAGAGAAAATTACTAGTAGGATTCCACCCGCGACAGCTAGTATTATTGAAGCGGGGTGGTTTATAGAAGAGTACTCGTACTGGAGACTACGCGTTAAGTCAAAAACGCAGATACCTCTACCCAGATCAATCGTTCACTCTCTAGTTCTAGTCGCCGCGTCTCTCACAATACTACTCCTAGCTCTGCAGTAAGCGCTGTGAACTCTGAGGGCGAGCTACTTACAGTGCGAGCGCTACGTCCACGTAACGTAGTGGGAATTTACTACTCGACCTCCCACTCGCAGTGCTCGCAATGAATTTTGTTAAATTTCTCGAATTCGAGTATTTGAGTGCTAAGTACGCGCTGGGTGCTGAGCTTTGATCCGGGCTTGCTACGAGACTAGCTCTCTTGGCCTCGAGTTTAAGGGTATTGCTAGAGTAGTTGACTGCCCACTGACGGGTCTAGAGGTGAGAGCTGTCCCCGAGGTGAGGGAGCTAGTTACTAGTGTGCTTGGAGGGGTCTTTGGGGACGTACCGGGCGACGTTGTCTTCGACTCGAATGAGGCCATTGGGTACACTCACACACTACACAGGTTTAGAGTGCACTTGAGCCCCGAGAGCTACATCGGTGTGAGAGTAGTTG
>JAJHQY010000035.1 GCA_020833085.1 Desulfurococcaceae archaeon | reverse complement strand
TAAGATAGTGGAGTTCATAGAGTCTAATAAGAGCGTGTTTAAGCCATTTACGGGCAGTAAACTGCGCGTGTGGAGTGAGAACGTCGCGGCTACTACTGGACTGCCACCACGAGAAGTTATTAAGTTCTACAGGAATTGGCGTAGAGGAGTCTATGCGAATAGAGAGTACTCAATTATATATAATGACGGCGTCTACAGAGAACTAGCACTACTACCTAGTTTTAAGACTCTCGGAGCCGTACACCTCCTAGTCGAAGTCGCTGGCGGGCTTGAGGCTCTAAACTACCCCTCTACGAGTAGAGTTATTAATTACAGAGTCCTCTACTCCGAGGCGCAAACTATACCCTTTGACGTGACGAGTATTACTAGTTACGAGGCTCTCTACACTCCAGGCCTCTATGAGGGCGGTTTTTTCGAAGTTAGAGGGGTATTACAGTGTAGTAATGAGCTAAGTGAGTGTAGAGTTCTCGTTGGTGTTCTCGAGGAGCACAGCTTTATGAGGTATAGAGAGTGTTGAGGCTAATTACAGTACACGACTTACAGGGCTCGAAAAGCCTAGTGAGAATTCTCTGCTTTCTCGCGAGATTCCTCGGGGCAGACGCAGTTGTACTGCTCGGTAACACAGTCTCGCCAACTATAATTGAGTGGCTTAGTTCTAGTTGCAGAGTGCGCGTCATGGGTATTTTGGGAAGCTATGATAACGCCTCTGTAGCCGTAGCTCTCAATAGAATTGGGGGTCTCGCAGAGTGTAAGCTTATTAAACACGGTGAGCTGAAACTACTCGGTATAGGGCTATCTAGTTGCCCAGACGCTTATCTCGAAGAAGTCGACATAGTGGTATCTAGCCTACCGGGGCTTGAGTATACTTGCTGTAGAGCGTGTAGCGATGTAGTCGACAGCGCTATTAAGCGCTTAAAACCACGATTAGTAGTTACGGGTACCTGCAAAAAGCCCTGCTTTAATCAAGAGAAATCCGTGTTTTCTCCTGGTAGCTTAAGACTGGGTTTTCTGGGGCTAGTAGAGCTCTCTGAAAGTGGTGAAATTAGAGCACACGCTCTAAACGTGGAGAGTACTATTGCTGAGCTATGTAAGTACTAGTTAATGCAAATCTAATTATTTAAAAAGCCTTAATTCTGCTATACACCACTCGGGATTAACCGTGGGAGAGCTGAGCGCGCTTAGAGCTCTAATAGAGCCTAGAAGTATTGCTGTAATAGGTGCTAGTAGGAGTCCAGGCAAAATAGGCTATACTATACTCAGAAACATCGTAGACTACGGATTTAAAGGGAGAATCTACCCAGTAAATCCCCACGCGACTGAAATTCTAGGCTACAAGGCGTATCCAAGTGTACTATCTATTCCCGATGAAGTAGACGTCGCTGTAGTAGTAGTGCCTGCGCCGGAGACGCCTAAAGTCATTGAAGAGTGCGGTAAAAAGGGCGTTAAAGTAGCTGTTGTAATATCTTCGGGGTTCTCTGAAGTCGGTAATGTAGAGCTAGAAGAGCGCATTGTGAAAATCGCGAGAGAGTACGGCTTGAGGATACTGGGTCCTAATATCTTCGGCTACGCTTACACACCTCTAAATATCAACGCGACGTTTGGGCCACTCGAAGTAGCCAAGGGGAATATAGCCTTCATTACACAGAGCGGTGCTCTCGGAATAGCACTAATGGGCTGGACAATAATGAATGAAATAGGGCTCTCTGCGCTCTTCAGCGTCGGCAACATGGCTGATATAGACGTAGTCGAGTTGTCGGAGCTACTAGCAGACGACCCCAATACGCGAGTAATAACAATATATCTAGAAGGGCTCAAGCCGGGTAGAGGTCGAGAATTTGTTGAGAAAATGTCTCACGTTACGCTAAGAAAACCCGTTGTAGTCATTAAAGCTGGTATAACTGAGAGGGGTATGAAGGCCGTAGCCAGCCACACTGGTAGCTTAGCCGGCTCAGACGCTCTGTATGAAGCCGCGTTTAAGCAGGCGGGCGTGATTAGAGCTCGCACGATAACAGAGCTCTTCAACGTGGCTAGAGCGCTCGCACAACAACCACTACCAGTAGGCGAGAACACCGTGATTATTACTAATGGTGGAGGAGCCGGCGTTTTAGCTACAGACGCCGCTGAGCTCTATGGTGTTAAACTACTCGAGCCTAGTCAGAAACTAATAGAGGAGTTCAGAGAGACAATGCCGTGGTTTGGAAGCCCTAAAAACCCAGTTGACTTAACAGGACAGGCCGTAGTGGACAACTACATTAAGGCACTAAAAGTAGCTGTGAAATCCCCTGAAATACACAATATCGTACTACTCTACTGCAGAACAGCTATTCTAGACCCCAGGGACTTAGCTAGAGCTATAGTTGAGTTCTACCGGGAAAACAATGTATCTAAGACTACTCTAGCCGCGTTTATAGGTGGAGTCGAAGTGTACGAGGCTATGAGATATCTAAATAAGCACGGTATACCAGCATACCCCACACCAGAAGAAGCTATATTCGCGTTGAGTAAAATGTTGTGGTATAGGAGGTACTTAGAAACACGGTTAAAAAAGCGAGAAGAAGCGGAAGCGGCTAAATTAATTTTGAGCCAGGTTTAACTTCCGAGGCCACAGTGGCTATTACAGGCGGGTCAGTGTCGGTAGCTAAGAGCATGCCCTGACTCTCCACGCCCATAATCTTCTTCGGCTTCAAATTAGCGACCACGATAACGTATTTTCCCACGAAGTACTCTGGCGAGTACCACTTACCAAGTCCCGCGACAATCTGTCTCTCTCCGAGCTCTCCCAGGTCAACTACTAGCTTAATGAGCTTGTCAGATCCCTTAATTCTCTCCGCGCTCTTTACTAACCCCACTCTCAAGTCTATTCTCTTAAACTCCTCAATATCTACTAGCCCGCTCACACACTTGCACCCCGCACACTACGCTGACTCAGTGATGAGCGAGTGAAGTAAATATACTCACTATATAGCGTAAGCACACTCACAAACTTATTTACACAAGTCTCCGCACATTTCATAGAAAACCTCGAGAGGAGTGTACTCGAGGAGCCTTATACTTCTATTCTTGAGATCGCTTTCAATGTAGGGGTCTAAATTCTCAGGTAGCTGAGCTCTTAAAATCTCGTAGAGTTTTTGAAGCCTCTTTTTACCCTCAATTAGCGCGTTATTAAAAGTGGCCAAGAGCTCTTCAACTTCCAGTTCTGAGATGAGACTGGTGCTCTGTGTTCTGAGTAATTGTGCCGCGTATACTCCTGTAACTAGTTCTACGAAAATCCCTCTCGCGGGGCTGATGTGTATAATTCCGCTGTGCTTGAACCCTGCTGTTCTCGCTTTTCTGAGTATATCTAGAGCTTTTCTGAGGCTTGCAGTTGACAAGTGTATAATTGGCCCTGTGACTATGAGCCAGTAGCTCTGGTGTGGAGTCTTCTTAAACACGAAGTCTACTTCTAGCCTAGTAACGGGAACGTGTGATTTAAAGACGACACTAGTCTCTTCTCTAATCCACGGCACTGGACCATCTACAACTACTATTCTACCACTACAACTACTAGTAGTGTAGACGTCTCTGTCTCTATTGAGTAGTACTAGTAACGGAACTAGATCTCTATCCAAGTAGCCTATTTCGTAGTCCTCCCACATTCTAGACCAAAAGTGCCTTTTTCTTAAACTCCACTTCTCGTAGTGCACTCTCATAATCTTGTAGTCCCAGTTAAACACATGAAGACCGCTCTTTAAATCGCGATATCTATAAATGACTTAGACCAGCGTGTTAGTCGAAGTGGAGATGCCTGTGATAGGGCTAGTCTACAGTACTAGAGATCCAGCTGGGCGTGGTATAGCTAACTACATAGCGAACGCGCTCAGAGCCAGGCCCAGTGCTCTGTGTACTAACGCCGAGACGTGTTTCACCGGGGAAAACTTCATTCTCGCCGGCTTCAGCGAGGATGTTCTCTATTTCGATTTCCTCGACGAGAGATTGCCCTCTACTGTAGAGTTCTACGTTGTGCTCTCGAGGCACTCCAGCGAAGCTGGTATTAAAAGCTACACTGTTCACTCAACAGGCAACTTCTCCGAGGAGGCCCTCTACGGTGGGCGTCCCCGAGAGCTCGGAATAGCTCACCCCGTAGTAGCGTTTAGGTTGCTAAGAGCGCTAAAGGCTGTTTCCACTAGGTTTAATAGAGAGGACTACGAGGTTAGCTACGAAGCTACTCACCACGGCCCTACAAGTCTTGAAAAGCCACTAGTATTCATAGAAATAGGTAGTAGCCACAGCGAGTGGATTGACCCAGTTAACCACGTAGTTGTCGGTGAAGCTGTAGTTGCACTCCTCTCCGAGTACCCAAACTTACCAACATGCACAATTTCACTTGGTATTGGAGGTGGGCATTACTCACGTAAATTCACTGAGATGTCGCTAAGCGAGAGTGTCTGTTTTGGCCACATAATGCCGAAGTACGCGCTAACACACCTGGACTTCGAGATCTTGGGTAAAATGCTCTACAGGACAGTAGCTAAGCCTGAGCAAATAGTCGTGGAGAAGAAGAGCACTAGGCGAGAACACAGAGAGCTCATAGAGAAGTATGCTGAGATGAGAGGCGTCGCCGTGAAATACGTCTAGTAGTGCTCTTTCCGTTTCTAAGTGAGAGTGACTTTTCTATCAATAAACTCCGTCCTAGTTAGTTTAGACCACGCAACTCTCACTGTTAACTCAGATAGTTGTTGCTGAATTGGAATTACCAGCTCCTCCTCTACTAGTTCACCCGGCTTGTATTTAGTGTGATCACATCTCACAGTGCCAACTAAGAAGCCTCTATTAAACACGCTAATTACAACTCTATCAGGTACAGACTCCCCCACATTTACTACTCTCACTTTGATCTTGACGTCGGAGCCGCGCCTAAGAGTCTCTACGCCATCTAGCTCTAATCGCGGCACCTTTAGATCTACAGTGTAGGTAGTTATACTCGAGAGGACTACGTAGCTCTGAGCGTCCTCTTCGAGTAGGAGTTTAATTTGAGGAGTGAATCTGCCACTCAGTACACTATACTCTTCTGCTTGGTTGTGTTGTAGTGTAAGAGTCTCAACAGTGTCCCCATACGCAATTCTAGCTCTAGTTGTTCTCGGCGCGTACAGTATTAGTTTAGTGTGAATATTACTTCTGTTCTGAAACGCTGAGTTTAAATTATGTGTAAATTCATCTCCCCTCTCCACTAGTAGTAGCCCTGTTGCATGACTATATATAGAAGAAGCCTCTGAATCCTCGTAAATAACGTTGAGTAGTAGGCCTTTGAGGCTCAGCTGGTCTCCACCATTGTGCCTAATTATTATATTAACCCACTCCCTACTAGTAGCCTCATCGGTGTTAAGTAGTCCTGTAATGTCGTAGACAAATTTAAAGAAATATCTATTTAGTTCTGGTATTTCCAGTGCAAATGAGGGTTTGAACTCGCGCGTAATGTTTACTCCACCAACTTTTAACCTCCAGTCAACGTGTGTACTATTAGCCTCTACTAATAATTCGAGAACTCCGTGAGCAACTCTTCTAGTTCTTCTATTGTGTAAATTTAGTGTAATAGTAGTCCTCGCGTTATGGCTACCTAAAATTTCATTTAGAGGCTTCCACACAGTGTAGACATCTCCTTGCGTTTTTATCAAGACACCTTCACTAAAACTTCCTCTCAAATTCCACAGCCTCTTCAAGTTTAATTAAATAGTAGTGTTTATAACGCTTAACTAGAGAGCGGGGAAGAGCGCTTAGATTTTTCGCTGGGGCTCTCTAGTAATGTAGTTAGCCAGCTTAGCTACAACGAAATAGCTCAATGAC
>JAJHQY010000034.1 GCA_020833085.1 Desulfurococcaceae archaeon | reverse complement strand
GTACATGAGTGTTAAAGTAGAGAACTTGAATAGAGTGTTCTTTGAGCACGACGGCAGAATTATCGAAGTAGATCTCTTCGGGGAGGGCTTTGACGAGAAGAGCGGTAACAAAGTACTAGTAATAGGCGAGGTCAAATCCAGAGTTCACGGCAATGACGTAAAGGCCTTTCACGAAAAGGCCACTAAACTACTAGAAGAACTTAAAGACCCCAGAACACCCATACTAGTCATATTTGGACTCTACACACACCCCTCCGCAGAAGCTGAAGCTAAACGCAGAGGAATACTAATAGTAACACCCTACACGACTACACTGCCCACGAGCCGAAGAGATCAGTGCGAAGTAATACATTCTACACCAAATGAACTGTATTACTCGAACAAGTAGTGCGCAAAAACAAACAGCCCCCTTCAAACGGGAAATTAACCTATATACAAAACAGCACCTTTAACTACTTCTCCACAGAAAGTAGTAAGTGGGTGCGCCGGGGCCCAGACCCGGCCCATAAGTGTACAGACACCAGGTAGCCTGGCACGCGTGTAGCCGAGTACCGTAGTGGCGCCTGGCTCGGGATAACCGAGTCAGGCACCATTACGGTACCAGGTTACACACGTGTCAGGTTACCTGTAGTCTGTACACTTATGGGCCAGGGGATAGCCCGGCGCACCCCCTTGTTCTCTTCCCCTACAATTGCTACATCTAAGTGTTATTATAATTAACTGTGGAAGATGCTGGCTGGGATCTCTAAAAACTCGAGGAAATCCTAGCTAAAATTTCAGAGGGTGAAGAGCAGTTAAAAAACATGTTCACTTGAATCTCGCTATTTCTACTAGGTTATTAGGCCACGGCGCAAGAGTGTATTTCTCTAGCCACTTCTCGTCGAGCTCGAGGTTTTTCACGGCCTCTACTATTTTCTCAATGAGCCCTGCTGGTATTCTGCCCTCGCGGACAGCCGGGCAGTCTAAGTCCAAGTACACGATTTTTTCGCGTGTCTTAAAGTCTATGTAGACTAGTACTGGCCAGAGCCTGCAGTCAAGTGGTCTCTTACTGTAAATCGTGCACTTCCCGCTCTCACTCAGAAATGGACAGGGTTTTCCGCCTCTAGAGCCAATACACTGAACAGGCCCCTTCTCAGTTACAATAGTAAACGAGACGCCTCTAAACTCCTCTTCTTCCTCTGGGAGTAGAACTGCGTAGAACCTCTTACAGCAGTTCTCTGTACACTTAGAACATACGTCTCCGAAGTCTACAAAACTCAGCTTATACGCAAGTCTACTCATAAATACTCTACACTCGACTCCATTTCAAATCTCCGCCTCTACGGGTTTATAAAGAACAAGTCGTTTCCTGAAACGGCGTTCTCTACAAATCCAGTACTACGCTGCACCTCCTCTAAGCACTGGAGAACTCTAATGCACAGATCAGAGAGGAGAGAGAAAAGTGCTCTGCGAAGATCCCGAAAATTTCAAGTACTACTCGCTTCTTCACAACTCCTTCAATATTTATTAGACTTGAGTCTGCTTAATGTAGGTGAGAGGTGTCACGGAGAGTGCTCTGGCTGGCTCTACTGCTATTTCTAGTGGCATTTATAGTCGTAGTAGTCGGTGCGCTATTAATATTTCTCTCAGCGCTCAGAGAAAGTGAACGCGGCGAGAAGAGAGTTGAAGCCGGCGGGGTCTTTATTATTGGACCCCTCCCCATTGTCATTGGGACTAGTGAGAGAATCGCGAAGGCGCTAATTATACTGGCAATAGTGCTGTTGCTACTCTCGCTAGTAGTGTTCTTGATTTTTACGGGGTATTTGAGGTGGTGAGGAAGTGAGGCTCTTTAAACTAGGCTTAGTACTCGTGTTCGCGGGGATTATACTGGCAGTTATCGCCGCTCTACTGCCACTACTACTAGTCGCGCCGGAAACCGGTGGTGTCAGCGTTACTGGTGGTGGCTGCGTAGTAGTATTCTTTGTGCCGGTGTGTTTCGGCGTGGGTGAGCAAGCCCACATGGCACTACTATTAGCAATTGCACTCGCAGTAGTACTAGTGGTAGTGCTACTGTTGTTCAACGCGTGGATTATTAAAACTCTCAGGGAGGCGGGGGGCGCGGTAGCCACGTAAACAAAGCTAAGCCGAGATCACAGCTCCGCTTCAATTACGAGACGCGTACTCTAAACTGAGCTAGGAGTGTTGTATTTAGAACTAGTCACGTATCTGAGGAGGTCTCGGTGAGAGTACTACTCGTAACTGGGCAACTAGCAAAACACCTAGTTGAGGAGTACGCGAAGAAGGCTCAGGAGAGAGTTCCCGGAGTGGAGATCAGAGTGCTAGCTTTGCCTGTAAAAGTAGCCGCCATGTTGAACTCCGAGTACCTAGCCAGAGTCCTGCCCGAGTACAAAGACGCTCTGAGAGGCGTGGACATAGTAGTTGTCCCTGGATTTACGCGTGGTGATCTAACTGAGCTAGAGAGACTCCTCGGAGTGCCTGTTGTCAAGGGCACTTACTACGCTCACGACATACCGCTACTAGTAGAGCTCCTGGCTAGTGGAGTCGGCTTATCGCCTAGCAAACCAGCCGACGAGGTCTTAGAGAGCGAGAAATCGCGCGTTGAAGAGAGAGCTCTCAGAGAAGCGTGGGAGAGGGCGAGGAGAGACTTCTACTTCAAGATCCGAGACACGCCTGTTAGTAGGCACTACCCGCTAATTCTACTTGAACTCTACGCGGAGAGCGAGAGTGGAGTAGAGCTCGGAGAGCCCGTGAAGTACACTGACGTGGTGCTAGTAGGGTTTCCACTCGAGTTTAGTAGGAGTAGTGCTCTCCGCGTCATTAAGTCTATTCGAGACAGTGTAGACAAGCCGGTGGGCGTAGACACGCTGGACTTCGAGCTGATCAGAGAAGCCCGCGAACTAGTAGACATTGTTAACGGCATTCCCTGCGAGGACTTCGAGAGAGTACTGGAAATGAGTTATTTAAAGGAGAAGCCGCTAGTGATTACTTGTAGTAGAGGCTCAGCAGTAGAGCGCGTTGAGTTCCTCGAGAAAGTAGTCGAGAAGCTAGAGAGTAGTGGGTTTGAGAGAGTTATAGTAGACCCCGTTCTAAACCCCCCACTAAGTGGCCTCGCCGAGTCCCTAGAGGCGTATATTACTCTAAGGAGAGCTCTGCCAAGAACACCAATATTAATGGGCGTGGGAAACGTGATCGAGCTCGCAGATGTGGATAGTATTGGACTAAATGCTCTGTTAGCGTTTATAGGTGTAGAGCTCGGAGTCGAGCTCTACTTGGTTACAGAGGCTAGTGTTAAGACTCGAGGCGCTACGCGGGAATTGAGGCGGGCTCTCGAAATGGCTATTATCGCCCGCGAGCTGAGAAAACCGCCTAAAGACATGACTCGGAGCCTACTAGTAGCTAAGAGTAAGAGGAGAGCCTCTCAGACACTTCCACGAGCAGGAGTAGTTGTCAGGGCCGTCGAGAGAGCTCCTCTTCAACTAGACCCCAAGGGGTATTTCAGAGTAAGCGTTGACCACGAACACGGAGAAATAGTCCTGCAACACTACATTTATGGCCGAGATGAACCAACACTAGAAGTTCGAGGCGGAGACCCCTACGCCATTCTCGCCGAGATCGAGAGGCGCGGGCTCGCCTCGCGCTCCCAACACTACTTCTACTTAGGATCAGAGCTCACAAAAGCCTATATAGCGCTGAAACTCGGCAAGGAATATGAGCAGGATAAAGATCTCTTCTAAATTAGCAACTCAGAACACTCGCAAAACTGCTCGCATAGTTAAGGAGTAAATACTAGTCAGCCCGAGCAGCCGAGATCTCGATTCAACGCTCTTAGCCGAGTGCGAGTGGACATTAATGGTATAATGTATAATACACTTCTAAGGGCAATTACAACTTGGTGTTACTTGTGAAAATTAAGTGCCCTCACTGCGGCTTCGAAGGAGAGGCGTCTGAGTTCCTGTACATGTACGAGGTAACACTCTACGTTGTCAACTCCCACGTGGAGAGAGAAGAGCGGGAGAGACCACTACTAGTTATCTGCCCCAAGTGCAGAGAGGGCTTTTTCCTGGATAATCCATATAAGCGCTTTTACAGTAAATTATGAACACACAGGTTGTTAAGTGAGTAGTCGGGATCCATATTGACTGAGGTGTACGTGCCAGTGTCAACTACAACGCCCAGTATAAAGGGGGAAGAGTCACCCGCGTTTATCTTTATGCCCTTTAACGCGCAGGTGAGAGACCCCATTTACGGCTACGTTGATTACGTTAAGGAGCTAGAAGGATCAGTTATGGACTCGTGGGTTCTCCAGAGACTGAGGTACATCTACCAGCTACAGGCCGCGCACTTCGTGTACCCGGGTGCGACGCACACGAGGTTTTCTCACTCTATTGGCGTAATGCACTCCTCGTACAGGTACATATCGTTTGTGATTAGAACAGCCGTTATCACCGGCTCCCTCAGCGAGGAGATCAGGAGGACGGCTATTAGTAAGCAGAGAGAGCTCATATTCGCTACTAGACTACTAGGACTACTCCACGACATAGGACACGGGCCTTTTAGCCACGCTTTTGATAAATACGTGCTGAGTAGGAGAGGTTTTCTAGGCTACGTAGTTGGTAATCACGAAGTCCTGGGCTATCTCCTCTACAGAGACCACCTCCGAGACCTTATTGAGAGTAAACTAGTAGAGAGCAGAGAGTCTCTCAGACTAGACCCGGACTTCACGCTAGAACTACTAGACAGGGGCATGATGCCTCCAAAAGGCATGTACAAGTACACAGACCTCGCCTCGCGCGGAGTAATAAGCAGCGACGAGTTCTACGACCCCGATAAGTATAGTGGCCTAGAACTAGTTGTCAGGCTAGCAGTCAGAGACTACATCTACACTAGTGACATCATGGATTACTTAAAGAGAGATAGCTACTTCACAGGCGTCCCCATCGGGCAAGTAAACGATGAGTGGATTATGAGAAACTCGTATATAATTGAAAAGGGCTCAAAACCCCTCATAGCTGTTACCAGCAAGACTCTCGACGAAATAGCTAGACTACTAGACGCTAGGAAAATGATGTACAAGTACGTGTACCTACACCCAGTAAACGTCGCGTTTATTGAGACAATAGGGAAGCTCCTCCCCTGTATAAAGTCCAAGATCACAACTATACTAGAGAAGATCCTTGAAGGGGGTGAAAAGCTAGTAAACTACCTAGTTCTAACTGACAGCTCTATTTACAGTGAACTGCAGAGACTACTAGTAGAGGGCCCCTCGAGCTACGAGTGCGAGGACAAAGCGCTCGCAAAGACAGCTCTAGAGAGCCTCTTCTACAAGCGCAAACCTATGTGGAAGCTAGTTAAGAGATTTACGTACAACTTAAACGAGGCAGTAGCTCTGTTTAGTGGAATCGGGCCCCACGTACAGGAGA
The DNA here is from genome assembly GCA_020833085.1 of Desulfurococcaceae archaeon. The sequence continues at coordinate 402 of JAJHQY010000034.1, read as the reverse complement.
TCGTGAAGTCCAAGATTAAGAGTGAAGTAGCCAGCGCGCTCTCTAGTAGGGGGATTAGTGAGCAAGACGTGGAGGTCTATATTGATAAGATCGAGGTGTATCCGAGCGCTGGGAGTGAAGTCGTGAACTCGATCGAGGTAGTTGAAGTTAAAGAGGGGCGAATAGTCCACGCGAAGTCTCTGTCATTTGACAAGTACGCGGAGGAATACGGGCTAATACCAGAAGCACTAATATCTATTTACATTAACAGAGAGAAGTACAAGAACCTAGACGAGTCGAGCTTAAACAAGATAATTGACATCTCAGAGAACGTTATTGAGAGCTCTATTAAGATTAAGAGGCGCGAAGCACCAGAAACTAGCTAGCCTACTGACTCTTAGTGGCAAGTATGCCTACGCACTC
>JAJHQY010000033.1 GCA_020833085.1 Desulfurococcaceae archaeon | reverse complement strand
ATCCCTCATTCCTCCACCACTCATAGACTTCTTCTAATTTCCTAGTTTTCTCTTCCAGCTCCTGGATTCTACGGTGAGCTATAGCGGACTCGAGGCGTTGGGCTAGTGTTAAGTAGTCTTTAGCTAGTGTTAGTCTATTCTTAATAGTGTTCACAGTATCCTTTAATTTATCTACACTCACTTCAAGCTTTTTTATCTGCTCTTGTTGCGACTCTATGTTTCGACGTAGCTCCTCAATTTTTTCCTTCTTACTGTTTAGGACTTTCTCGCTAGAGTCACGTTCACCTTCAAGCTTTGGTTTCTCCTTGGTTATTTCATTGAGTACTTCTAGTGCTCTCTGCAAGTAGCCTAGTCCGAGAAGTGAGAGAATGTACTCTCTCCTCTCAGCATCACCTATATCAATTATTTTCGTTAGATCTCCCTGTAGTGCGATAATAGTAGACTTCATTAGTGTCCTGACCTCGTCCTCTGATAGGTTACTTATCCCAAGTAGCTTCCTGAATTCTGAGACAACGTTGTTTACTCCCGTTGCTATGAGCTTCTTAGACTCACCCTCAAGCGCGTACAGGAAGGCCTCAGCTGGCTCTTTAACGTGTAGTCTACGTATAACTAGGTAGTTCTTCCCATTAACTTCTACTTCGACTCTGATTTCACCTGTGCTCGCTCCGCGCGTTACTACGTGCTCTTTCTTGCCCCCTCTCACGTCAACTTGTGTACCCATGAATAGCGCCATGTATATTGAGTCAACTATAGATGACTTCCCAGCTCCGTTAGGTCCGACAATTGCTACTACTCCACTCGGAAACTCCACAGTAGTGTTCTCGTGGGATAGTATGTTTCTCAGCTCTACTTTTTTAATGATCACTTCTCACCCACCAGTCTCTTAATTTTACCTATTAGCTCCTCATCTCCAAGTACTCGCTTAATCAATAGCTTCACCTCCTCCTCACTCTCAGAGCTCCTCAATATTACGAGAACCAGCTCTGCTATTTCGCGGTCTCCGAGAACATTGTAGACTACTTGATCGAGTGTTGGAGTCTGCATGGAGCTAGAGTCCTCCACGATGGAGCTCCTCAGGGCTTCTCCACGAGACTCCTCCTCTTCAACTACAACTTTCAATATCAAGACCTTCTTTTCCTCACTTAGCTTGCTCAAGTAGTTGCGTATTCTCTTAGCTTCTACATCACTCTGTTTAGTCTTGAGGATTAAGTGTAGAATAGGGGGTTTTGAAAACGTCTCCAGTTTAGCTTTTCCAATACCAATAAGTACGTCATTGTAGTTTCTGGCCTCGATCACAATCCATTTACGTGGAGTATTGAGCTTAACCCAGTTGACAATAGCTTCTCTTTTACTAAAGTCTACTAGGGTAACGTACTTATCACTAGACGCTTCAAGTACATCTAAAGCCTCAGTGGAGCCCGGGTAAACAACAGGCGTTCCCCTGTAAACTGTCTCGTACCTTAGGTGGTAGTCGCCTAAAGCCACGTAGTTATAATTGTCCGCGCTCAGCTCGGCTAGTGACGCGTGGGCATTCGGCATATTGAGCTCTCGCAGTAAGAGGTGAGCTAGCAGTATTCTCCTCTGTGCTTCAGGCGGCTTCACAGACTTAAGGTGCTCTCCGATTGCGACCGGGGAGATGTAGGGCATAGCCACGACCCCGAGCTCACCTCCCTTTAACTTAACGATGTGAGACTCTGGTTTATCCTGTGCGAGTAGGCGTAGGAGACCCATTTCTCCTAGAAATCTGAGTGGTGGGAGCTGAGAGGTCTTGGGCTGATCGTGCTGGCCCGCGACAACTAGGAATTCTACACCGTGTTCTCTGAGCTTTCTGAGAGCTCTGTATGCGAATAAGAAGGCTTGAGGTGCTGGCCTCGGCTCGTCGAAGAAGTCACCTGCGTGTATAATTGCGTCAACGTGCTCTCTCAGAGCGATGTCTATTACCTCGTTAAACGCCTCGTAGAAGTCTAGCTCTCTCTCCCTCAGTTTGCCCGGCTTATAGGCGCCTAGGTGAGTGTCTGATACGTGAAGTAGTAGCATGACTAAACACCCTCCCACTCGCTACTAGGAGAAGTATTCGCAGACCCCTCAGAGATCTCTTCTAGTCTCTTACGCCACAATCCAACAACGTCTGGTGTAGCGCCTACTCTCTTCCCCCTGTGAAGATCTATTTTCACCAGAGCAGGGTACCTGCCAATCCACTCTCCTAGTAGAATTGCCTGTCCGGGACTGAGAGAGGGAAGTATGTTAACGTACTCTTCGCTGAGAACATCTGAGACCTCAGTTATAATTGCCCTATCACTCCTCTGCACTAGTTTAAGTAAAACAAAGTTCTGAATTTGGGAAGCAACATCCGGGTCCAGGGCCCTCGGTCTCTGACTTACAACTACAAGCATCCCCCCGAATTTCCTGCCCTCTCTTATAAATCTCTGGAGAGACTCCTTACTCCACGTTGGGTTCCTCGAGCTGATGAAGAGGTGGGCCTCCTCTACAACGAGCATTGTAGGCGGTATTCTGCGCTGTTTAAGCGACCAAAGTAGATCCTCTGCTATAACCTTCAACATGTAGTCCTTCTCAGTGTCAATAAGCGCGGAGACATCCGCAATTACTACTCTACCACAGCCTACAATCTCACTCACATTAGGCGTGTCTAATCCAACTTGGTGCCACTCGAAGAAATCGTCTACTTTATCTTCGACGTCAACGACGGTCTTGTCGCTCTTTTCAGAATCCTTCATGTTCTTCTTCAATAGCTCACGATACATCTCTTCGGGCTTTTCTATTTTCTCAAGGTTCTCACTTCTCTTTCCTTTAGCATATACTCTCTTAACAGCCTCTGAGTAGGGAATTCTGTTCTCAGCCGCGGTTTTCACGATCTCCTCGTTTAATTTACGTAGGGCATTTCTGAGTAGTCTCCTCTGCCTTGTCGCGGCGCTCTCGGGTATTATGAACTTCACGAGCATCTCAATAGGTGTCTTAATGAGATTTATCGTAGCCTCGTAGTCTACAACTTGAACACTCTCAGACTCGCTCTTTAAGCCCCTGTACTCACCGTGCACATCGAAAATCACTACTGAGCCTCCAAGTTGCGCTACTCTATCAGCGAGAACTGCTACGAAGTTGCTTTTACCAGAGCCGGTTGTACCAACTACGAGTAGGTGTTTAGCCAACGCGTTGACATCAACGTTTACATCTAGCTCCTCGAAGCCGAGTAGACTGCCAGCTTTAATGCTAGACTCGGGTTTACTTCTGTAGATTAATCTCAAATACTCAGCTCTAGCCGGGTACACGGGAGTCTCAGGTGGTGGTGGGTAACGTGGCGCTTCTACTCTGCCACCAGTAATATCTGCTACTATAACAGCGTTCATGTAACTCTCTCGCTTCAAGTCACTGGTAATGTAGGATTCGGGTGTCTCGCTCACAGTCGCGGTTATAACGGGGATGTATGACTTGAAGCTCACAGAACCAATAATCCCAACGACTTCTCTATCAAACTCCTGGTTGGTTATAGGGTCTCTGACTTTGAACTTCAAGTAAATGTAGGTTCCAGCTGGAACTGGGTGAGATGCCTTAACAGCTATCTCCACGGGGGTTGAAGTCTCTCCCACGAATCCAATAGGTCTACTACTCACATGAACTCACCGAGAAGCTCTCTCCCTGTAGGTATTCTAGTTAAACCTAATTTAACAGCTAGTGCCTTAAACTCCTGTATAGATATCTTGCTCATACTGTGGGCAATCTTCAAGGGGTCTGGGTACCCTGTAGCCGAGAAGGCTAGAATAGAGTTAAGTACTTCGCTGAGATCTTCTGTACTGAGCTTACCTGGTGCTGTTAACTGATAGAGTGGAGTAGTAGGGCCGAATGCCACGTATGTTACTGTTACTGGTAAAACAGGCTTAATGAACTCCATGTCCTCGGGGTCTAAGCTCTTTAACGGCCTAGGTAGGTCACTGGGCTTCTCAATATATAGTGGTTCAATGAAGAAGGGTGCTCTAGGTAGTGAGCCCCTCCTTCTCAGTAGCTCTAAAACCACAATGTCGTTTAGCGCTCCTATCTGCACAGTATTATCTGGCAGTAGCTTTTCAACGTAATAGTTTCTCCTAATGGTCTTAGCTAAGAAGAGTAGTTGCGACCTCTGCGCCGCCTCCACCAGCCTCGTTGCCACTGAGCGCCACATGTCTCTAAGTTTACGTGGCTTCTTCCCGGACGCAAATTTAAATTCTCTTGGTATCTCAGGGAGCTTACCGTACCATAGAAAAGAGAAGAGTGAGCCGTCATGTAGCACTAGCTCATCACTACTCGAAAGGCTACTTGCAACTGAGAGCTCCAGTTCTCTAGACGTGAACTGTGCAGCTCTCTTAACAACTTCCTCAACCGGAGTCTTACCACTAGTTAATGGAATAGTGCAGTACCCAGCCTCAGCTTCAACATTTACTCGCTCCTCGCCGGCTTTAAGTTTAACTCCAACTGCTTGAACAGCGAATAATACTCCAGCTCTCATTTCTCTATACACTCTACTCGAGTCACTAGCCACTACGCTCTCAAGCCCTCTCGCTCGGTGAGTTATTGAATAGGCGTTAATGTCTCTAACCAGCTTCTCGAGCTCTACGAGACTACTCATGTCGGAGTATATATCTGATACGAGAGAACTAAGTGCTCTAATGAGCTTATCGTGAATAGGCATTTACTCCATCCCTACAAGTCAATTTCTGGTATGGTTTCTAACCCTTAAAACCTCAAAAACAGGAGTCAAATCACGCTGAGTAAACCAATCTACTATAGTCATGAGTGGCCGACTTGATAGAATTATCGCTGGCCATTGTAATAGTCGTGGTCATCGTCCTGTACTATCGCAGTAAGATCAAGAGCATACATGCCCGTACCAGCAACAATTGAGGAGCATCCAGGAGAATTTCAGTCAGCAACTGCAAGCTGTAAAAGCCCAGAGCGAAGCCCAGGCGGCCCAGAGAGCACAAGAGATTGCACGGCAACTCTTCGAGTAGTGGAGGGCCACCGAGCTCGAGCAAGTAAAGAAGACGATGGAGGAGGCGATTAAGAAAGAATACGATGCAAAATTCAACGAGTGGAAGCAACAGGTAGAGGAGGAAATACGCGAAGACGCAGTCAAGAGGAGTCTATCAACTATTCTCGGCAGGGTTGGAGAGCAAGTGGCTCCTCTCCTGGTTTTTCTAGAGCTAGGCGTGGAGCCGAAGGATCTCAGGTTTATAGGTACACCAGTAGACTACATAGCGTTTAAGGGGCTCTCCCGCGACAACGTCGAGGAGATAATATTTGTCGAGGTAAAGACCGGGGAGAAAGCCCGGCTCGAACCCAGGCAACGAGAGATTAAGAGAGTCATTGAGGAGAAGAAGGTTAGATTCGTTGTCCTCAGTGTAAGCGAGGTAATTGAGAAGATAAAGGCCAAGGGGCTTAAAGAGCTACCACTCCAGCAAGAACAAGGTGGGAATATCTCGCGAGCAACAGGCGAACAAATCAAAGAACTACACGAGCCAAGGCCCCCATGAGATAGTAAATCCCCAGAGAAGTATTCAACAAATGTTTTTATTAATCCTTTTGCAGTGTTCCTCCTCAAAACAGTTTCGACGAGGCCCCTACCTTAAAACCCCGCTTAACTTAAACGGGTGAAACTGGTTGACTTGCACAAAGGCCCAGCTACTAGCTCTGCTCGCTAAGTTGAAAAGAGAGATGGAGAAGTGCGAGAGCGTTGAGTGCTGCATTGGAGTAGTAAACACACACATACTCCTAGTCGAGGAGAAGGCCATAGAGGAGATAGCCAGAGAGCTCTACTGAGACCCCGTAGAACCCTCGATTTTTTCAATCTCCTTGAAGGCCCTATACAAAACCTCCGCGACGACCCGGCCCTTCTCCGTTAACTCTATCTTGTCTTCTTTTACTATTAATAGGCCTAGTTGTACTCCCTTCAACAAGTTGCTGTAGACCGTTGATACTCCTAGCCCAGACCGCATCAAGTCTACTT